>JAAWLQ010000436.1 GCA_022797995.1 Lachnospiraceae bacterium | reverse complement strand
CGGGGTAACGTCATACATCCGGGAAACCTGGCTGATAGTGAGATTTTCCATGGACTTGCTCTCCTTTCCTATGCCTGTCAGTATAAAGGATGACACCGTGTCAAAGTCAAGGGGTTTTTTCATGAGTATTGGGGTAGCTCTGTAAAAACAACCCGTTTCCCGTCAGCCACGCCTGCATACATCTCATTCGTATTTCGTCCAATCTCTAAATAATGCTCTATGACAAATTTAGCGGTATATGGCATTTCCAATGCCAGCAGTTCCGTATATGCAAACCACCTGCATATCCCCTCCGTTGATGCAATGCGCTCTTCCACTTCGTTGCCTGCCTCTGCAAAAAAGTAATAGTTCTGTCGGATTTCTCCCTTTGTCCTCCGTAAAGTAATGTATCGCAGCGCCAGATTCCTGACAGCAGTTTCCTCTATTCCAAGTTCTTCTTTCATCTCCCGTAATACACATGCTTTCGGATCGTTTAGTTCACTCTCTTCAAAATGGCCTCCTGCGGATCCCACCCATGTATCGCTCACCACTCTGCCGCCCTGCCGGAAAAGCAGCAACATTTTATCCCCTTTTGTTATGTAGATAGAGGTCATATTCCTCAGCTTCTCATACATTTATGGTATCCTTTCCTTTTCAGAATGATTTCGGCATCCTTTCAAATCTGTTCCTCTATATGACAATACGATTTCCCTTTTAATTAAAGCAGTTTCTGCAGCAGCTCACACACCCTTTCCTGTGAAATCTGCTCCTGTCTGGCATATGTCAGAATCCTTTTCAAAGCCTCTTCCACATAACGCTCCGGCTCATCCTTTGTTATCCCCACAATCAATTTGACTTTCCTGTATTCTCCTGGAAATTTTTCATAAGATTCCTGTACAAATTTCTCTGCCGGTTCCTCCGAAATCATCACTTCACCTGCCCCAGCATATTTCATCACATCTTCTATGACTTTCTTTTCCACAGGTGTTATCGCTTTGGGCACACATATGACCATTGTCTGTTTTAGAATCGGCTTTTTCCCAAGCGCCTTCGTAATTAGCATCGAAAACAGCTGTGCTGCTACTGCAAAATCTTCAATCCGTCCCTGGCGCAGAGGAGACATCACCACCATATTGTCCATACCTTTTCCCGCCAGCTGTGCCGCCTCCGTTCCAAAGGCCACAATTTTACCATCATTTTCCTGAAACGCCATGACAGATTTTTCTCTTAATACAATCCCTTTTCCCGGTACATATATAATAATATCTGCCGGCTCATACATTATGTCGTGATGCATCACTCTTTCCTTTCCAGTTCTTGTTTCCCGTCACCTTCTGCCCCTTCACTGACAGGCTTCACAGACCATGAATCCTGTTTTCCCAGGCTTTATACGCCCTTTCCCATGTGGATATGGAAAAAGGCCGTTCCGCATCCCCAATTTCTACAGCATATTTTTCCGCAAAATGAAGAAAACGCGATATAGATTCCCTTTTCGTCCTTAACTCCATCATCACCACTTTGCTCCAGACATTTGCTTCTGTAAACTGATCGCTTTGCCGCAGGGCTTCTATGTATTCCTCCATTGAGAAAGGAACACGCTTTTCTTCCACAACAATCGCATTGTTCTCTGAGATATTGAGGATAGTGTATGGCACACCCTCTTTGATACAGTCCAGAGGCAGACCGCAGGAACCGGGATTCAGCAATACTTTTTTGCCATCGGCTGACTGGTAGCTCCATTGAATATGAGAATGTCCAAAAATATAGACGCCATTCTCCAGCCTGTCAAAAATCTCCTGAAACTGCTTATCCTCATTCAGACTTTTATGGATATCGGCGCGAAAGATGTCCTGTGTTATGAAGCAGTCCTGATATCTTTCGGCAACCTTTGACGATGACCAGTTTCTGTGTTCTCCATCGGAAATAAAGGCCTCTGATGAATGTGCCATATGCAGTGTAATGTCATTGTAAATAAGTTTCATCTGATGTGGCAGCGACAATACATAATTCAGATTATCTTCTCTAAGCTTCCGGTAGCAGTAATAGGAAATCTGAAACTGTCCGTTGGTCCATGTGCTCTGGTCATCGCCAATCAGATATTTTAAGTACTGTTCTTCGTTTCCACGTATGGCATACTTTTTGTCCAGGCTTCTGATTTTAGAGATACATTCGTCCGGATAGGGATTACCGATGCAATAATCTCCCGCAAAAATAAAGCTGTCAATATGATTTCTTTCAGCATCCTCCAATACAGCGCTTAATGCCGGAAAATTTCCGTGTATATCTGAAATAATTGCAAAACGCATGGGCAGCCTCCTTTCTTAAAATGTACTCTCAAAATATACCATATATCAGAGTAAATTTCTATTGCATTTACTGCTATTTTGGCATATGCTAAAGGTGAGAAAATTATTGTTTTGATTTCATTTGGGCTGGTCATTGGACCCAGGTCCATCAAGGGCGGGGAAGTTCCCCGCTATTTTTTCAAACTAATATATTCTCCAAATCGGAAAAAGCTTTCTTTGGAAACATCCGCGATTTAAAGAAAAATTATATAAAACCTTTGAGCAAAAAGGAATGGTCATGAATTACAAAAAATATATATTGACATATAGGTAACTAGTTGCTATAATCAAACCCGTAACAAGTTGTCAACAAGGAGGCTTACATGAAACTGGATGATTTGATTACAAGATTTTCTGGCACCACAGATAATCAGAGAAAGGCCATCTTCAGCACATTATTTATTGCCGGGAACAAACTGCAGACGCTTTTTGATAACCATATTCCGGAGGTATCGTTAAAGCAATTTATGTTACTATCCATCGTCAGGCAGTCAAAGGGGCCGCTGACCTTTACCCAATTAGGAAATTTGTCAGGCTGCTCGAGACAAAATATCAGAAAGCTGGCCGATGTCCTGGTGAAAAAGGGCTTCATTACGATTCAGCAAAGTCCCCAGGATACAAGGGCCATGTGCATCTGTCTCACAGAAAAAGGGAATGGCTATTTTGATAGTGACTTTTTAGAATACCAGGAGGATTTAAAATTCCTTTTTGAAGTCTATACAGATAAAGAGATTGAAACGCTTTTCTTTCTTTTATCAAAGCTGTATGGAGGAATCGAGAATCTTGAAGAACAGGTCGCCAATAAGCAGGAAACGCAGAAAAGAATCCTGACAACCGCAGAAAAGCAATAGAAAAGGAAAAGGGAGAGTTGCTCAGATGAAAACAATCGTAATTTACAATTCACAGACAGGTTTTACAAAACGTTACGCACAGTGGATAGCGGAAGCAGCCGGAGCCGACTGTCTTGAACTGTCAGCTGCAAAGAAGGAAAATCTGTCCGAATATGAAGCAATTATTTTCGGGGGCTGGGCCTGCGCGGGAAGCATCAGCAAAATCGGCTGGTTTAAGAGCAATACAGACAAATGGGCAGATAAAAAGCTGATTGCCTTTTGTGTGGGCGGAAGTCCCCTGGAAAATCCCGAGATTGAGCCTGCTCTGAAGCAGAATTTTACTGAGTCGGAATGGAAAAAGGTATCTGTCTTTTATTGTCCGGGTGGATTCAATTATGAGAAAATGTCTGCTCCGTCCAGGCTTATGATGAA
>JAAWLQ010000435.1 GCA_022797995.1 Lachnospiraceae bacterium | reverse complement strand
GTACCCGACAATTTATCGCTGTTCATTTATTCACCCTTCATAAATGCCTGGTCTATGTATTCATTAAAAAGCATATTGGTTTCTATATAAATATCCTTTTCCTGCTCTGTCAGTCTTCCATCCTGATATAGTTTTTCCAATTCTTTCAACTGTTGCCGCAGCTGCGCTGCATTCCAGTAAAGATCAGTCCTTCTGATATCTAAATGTAGCATATTGCACATACTTTTTCCAACAGATGTCTTACCAACCACATATCCCTTTTCATCTCTCTTTAAATGCTCATCATATTCCGGATTGGCCGGATCCACAAACCCTTCTTTCCCATTATGCGATCGGGCAATATCTCTTGTCGGCCATTTATCTGCTTTGGAAAGATTGCATCTTGAACAAGCCAAAACAAGATTATAATAGTCATTTTTTCGGCTTTCATCCAGACTTTTCGGAACAAAATGATCTAAATGAAATTTTTGGTGCAACACCTTTCCATTTTTGCCGCAATAACCACACAAACAGTAAAAATCCTGCTCCAGCTGGTCTCTGCCATTCTGATAATACCCTAACTCTGATACGCCTTCCCGCCTCCGAATTACTTTATCACCATGTACTCTCAATATACGCTCCTTTTTTATCGCCTGCTATACCGTCTTATGCTCCGCTATAATTGAACTTCCTAATTCCAGGATTCGCTGTAATCGTTCCTCAAATTTTGAATCCAGCATATTCTTAGGTAATTTTTCTACCATTCCATAGGATGACAGAACCTTATATAGCTCAAGGAATTCTTCCTCATCCGCTCCTAACTCTCCTTGATGCTTCTTGCCTAAAAGTTCCCGATACCGCTCCAACTTCTGCTGACGACGAGTTTGAAAGACTTTTGCGCTCTCTAACAAAACCTGGGTAAAGGCCTTCAACTCAGATTCCTTTTGCCGGTCTGCTGCCTCCGTATCAAAAATACTTTTAGGATATCTGTCCCGCTCTGCCACAAGGCCGTCTGTTATCAGATCCGGCTCCACACCAGTCATAATAAAGCACTGGATATCCCGCATAGAATCATTGATATAATTAATCAATGTAGTTCCGTTAAATCCATAAGTTTTTACCATTTTATAATCTATTAACAGCACGTCTATTTGTTTCTCGTAAATTTTGTCCAGAATATCCTGTTTACTATTACACTTATCTATCAGCACCAGTTCCAGTTCTTTGCACCGACGCCACAGGGACCTCCTGTAATTTTCAAATTGCTCAGGTTCATCATCAATATATCCAACTCTATACATTCTGGCCTCCTAATATGATTTTTGCATAAAATCCTGTCTCTGTCCTCTGATTCCTGCTCAGATCAATGGTTCCATTATATTCAGATATAGTACGGTTTACAATCCACATTCCCATTCCGGTTCCATCGTCTTCGTCCTCTCCGTCGAAACGATGTCCGCTCTCAAATGGCTCTAAAATCAATTCGGGTCTTTTTTTGTATTTCGGGATCAGGCCCCAGCCGCTATCCTGATAATCTATGCATAAGCCCTTTTCAAGTCCGGATATATCCAAACGGATTTCCCTTTTTTCCAATTTTCTGTCCATTTCCCGGTCAAAGGACGCCAGGCTGTTGGCAATCAGATTACTGATAATGTTTTCAATGTCAAATTCAAAGCACCAAAGCTCAATATCTGAATCACATCCATAAATCAAAGCAGTATTACTTTTATCCAGAATATCTTTCCAGATGCTCATATATTGTTTCAACATGACCCGAATATTATGCTTTCTTCTCCTTCTTTTGTCCTTTTTTATGGACTCAATCGTGATACCAAACCATGATGCAAAATTCTTTTTTACTCTGATTGCGCGCAGAATATTCTGTAAGGCATATTCCACATCATTATCATATTCTATGGCCTCATAGGCGGCATTTAATTCGAGCCCAATGTTATTGGTGGAGGTTCGAATCTCATGCATAAACATATTCGTGATAATCCCTGTGGTTGCCAATGTCTGAAGCATTTTGTTCTCATTCCGCAGTTCCTCCAGTTCTTCCGCCTGCTTCTGCTCCATGTCTTCCACCAGATTCACGACATCTTCTGGATTTGCAGAGGGTGGCGGACCGGGTTCTTTGAGTTGATTTTCCGCTTTCTTTGTCTTATCCTGCCGTTTCCCCGAAGCCTGCTCTGCTTCCCATTCTTTCCTCGCTTCTGCAAGCTGACGCATCTTTTCCAGTTCAGCCGCAAGCTGATTCTTTTTATCTGCATATCTGGCCAGCTTACGTCCCACAGACTGTCGATCCCGTTCAAACTCTGCAATCACAAACAGAAGGATCCTCTTTAGCTGAGAGAATCCAATTCCTTCCTGAATACCGTTCCGATTGGCTGCATCCTCCAGGTTTGTATTTTTTCTGGATATAGACACTGTACCTATCATCTGCTCCGAGCTAACCCGCCAATTCCCATGCTCCTTTCCAAGACCTGCAGGAGAACGGTTCCGCCTGGCCGAAAGCTCCAGCCAGTCAAAATCACTATCCCCATACTCGCCGTAAGGACGCACGCGGAATTGATCTCTGTACAGCTTAATTCCACCAAACTTTTTGGCGAGATTTGCCCGGCCTGTGATATCTTTATAATAAAATCTTTCCTGGTCTAATTTATTTGTACCTATTTTGTAAAAGTATAATTCTCCCTGAAAATCCCCGATAAAATTCTCTTTCTCACCTATTTCTTCCATGGTAAAAGCTTCCAGTTTCTTTTTCCCCTGCAGATAGGCCTGCTCCTGCTCATCAAATCCAGCCTCTCTATATACCTCCTGCTCTTCGCCACGAAAATCAAATTCATTCCGTGTAATCTGAATATCCAGCATATTGGCAGTCATCTGAAAATCAATCCGATAATCATAAGATTCCACATTTGCACTGGTTATCAACGCCTCTTCCGCATCCGTAGTGTCATCAAAAAACCAGACACAGAAATTCTGTATTACATCCGGAGGAAGCAAATTCTCCAAATGATTCCTGAGACGGGTCATTGTCCTTTCATCCCAGACATCATGAAGATGCTCCAATCGAAATGCTGTTCCGGTTCCTGAAAAATCACATTTCTTTATCTTCGATGCCACCTCCCGGTTTCTCCATCTTTCAATTCCGACATGCTCCAGCAGACGGGCATCCGTATCATAAACTTTAGCTTTTACTTCTGATATCCTTTTGCTTCCGTCAAAGTCTCTCCAGTCTACAATCCACTCCAATCCGCCTTCCTCTGAAATGGTAAGCATATCGCACTGATCGGACATACGATCCAAAGCAAACCGTCCAATTCCCTTTGCCCCTGTCTGTATTCTTCCGCTTTTTGTAACATAGGACTTCTTTTTGGAAGAATTGCCAATGGTCATCCAATGAGTGCGCAATACTTCCTCCCTCATTCCACAGCCATTGTCCATAATGTAGACACAGTTTTCAGTATTGGAGTAATAAAGACAACATACGCTTGCATCGGCATCGTAAGCATTTTTTACGATTTCAAGTACCGCTCCCTCCAATTTCGACACATTCTCCCGTCCAATCAGTCTGGCAGTATAGGCATCTACATCAAACTCAATTTCTCTG
>JAAWLQ010000434.1 GCA_022797995.1 Lachnospiraceae bacterium | reverse complement strand
CACCGGCTCCCTGAGTTTTCTGGTGCTGGGATTTGTTACGTTACAGGATAAGAATTATTTCAGATTTTTCCCGGTGCTGGGAATTGTGCTGAATGGAGCGGCCCTGGCCGGAATCGGATTGATCTTATATTTGGGAGGAAATCTGGGGTGAACGACAGGGAAGTGCTTGAAGAGCGGTATGGGCTGGTAATGGACAGGATCAGGGAGATTCCGGGTGAGACGCTGAATGACGGAAGGTTAAAGGATTATTTTGATTTCTGCGCCCGCTTTCTGCTGCTGATTGATGATACGGCGGCTTTTCTGGAAGGGGACGGCCTGAGAAAGGCGGACCTGGAGGAGCTGGAACGCAGGAATCAGGCTCTGTATGCCGATATTCTGCCCGATCATTATGAGAAAAGTTACGGGAATCCGGCCTGGGCGGTCCGGGAGCTGGGAGAGGAGCGGGGGCGTCCGCTGTGTGCCCTGTATGCGGAGCTGCGCAGTCTGATTGGTTTTGTCTATGAGGGAAGACAGGAGGAGATTGTCATCCGGATGGAACTCTTTGTGGAGGTGTATGCGTCCTTTGTCTGTGCACAGGACTGTGGGGAAGAGCCGCCTTCCGGAAAGGAAATCCGGGACATTTTCTACTGGTTTGCCTGGGATTATGCGGAGCCGGCCTCCATGAGAAGACTGCGGGAGCAGCTGTGTCCGGAGGAGTGTGCCGTTCTGCCCCTGATTATGGAAAGTGATCTGACAGATCTCCGCTATCTGTACGGATTCGGCGAATATGTGGGTGAAGCGGAAATGGATACGGCGGCTTTCCTGGCCGGGCTTCCGGAGGAAACCATCAGGGCTGTGGCCGATACCTGTACCGAAAGGTACCGCATGGAATTTGAGGCCGCGGGCAGGGACCTGAGCAAAAAGAAAACGGTGGCTCTGTATTACCGCCTGGGCTTTGAGAGGATTCTGCGCCGGGTGATTGATAATTTTGCGGAGATGGGTTTAAGGTCCACAGTGTTCCGGTCTGCCGGCAGCGTGCTGGACGGCAGGAGGGCAGAAAAAGTCGGGAGCGGTTTCTGCGGCGGCATTCCCAACAGGCAGTATGATTATGACCACGGGGAGGACAGGGCGGTATTTTTTGATAAAAAATATGCGAACCGCAAGCTGGAAGCCCTCAGGGCAGCCTATGAGGAGAACAGAGAGGCTGCGGCGGGATTTGCGGGCCCGGCAATGGTGGAAAGCTTCGGAGAAACGGATTTTCAACCGATAATCAAAAAGGAGGCTTTCCAGCTCTCCGGAGAGCAGAAACGCCTGTGGATGAAATATCGAGCCGGCGCAGGTCAGCTGCGGAGGGAGTACATTTCGGAGGAGAAGATCAGCCTCATTATGCTGCCGGGCCGGGAGGAACTGCTGCATAAAAGCGAATAAAGCTTCTGAGAGATGAAAATAGTGGTTGCATAGAAGCGTGTATTCTAGTAAACTGGAGAGAGAAAAAGCTTGAGGACACGGAATGAGATCAGGAGGAATATATGACAGATTTTAATAAGGATAAGGACAATAAGCCCCGGGTAGGCATTGTGATGGGCAGCGACTCCGACATGCCCGTTATGGCTAAGGCGGCGGACATTTTGGAGGAGCTGGGCATCGCCTGTGAGATGGCAATCATCAGCGCACACAGAGAACCGGACGTATTCTTTTCCTATGCGAAAAGTGCGGAGGAAAAAGGATTTAAGGTCATCATTGCAGGAGCGGGGATGGCGGCCCATCTGCCGGGCATGTGTGCGGCGATTTTTCCAATGCCTGTAATCGGGATTCCCATGCACACTGCTTCTCTGGGCGGCAGGGATTCTCTGTATTCTATCGTGCAGATGCCCTCGGGGATTCCGGTGGCCACAGTGGCCATCAATGGGGGAGCCAACGCGGGACTTCTGGCTGCCAGAATCCTGGCCACTTCGGACCCGGAACTTCTGGAAAGGCTGAAAAAGTACAGCGCGAAGCTGCAGGAGCAGGTGGAGGCGAAGGATGCAAGGCTGCAGGAGCAGGGATACAAAGCCTATCTGGAAGGACAGCGGAAGTGAGGAAGAACTGGCTGCGCGGCTGTTCTGCATACAAACAGGATACAGTTGTGTGGTAAGACAGATATAACGAATACAGAAAATCAGGAAAGGCATGGAGATTGACATGGATTACAGGAAAGCTGGAGTGGACATTGAGGCCGGATATCAGTCGGTGGAGCTGATGAAAGAATTTGTAAAGGGTACCACAAGGCCTGAGGTGCTGGGCGGAATCGGCGGTTTCTCGGGAGCGTTCTCCGCGGCGGCGCTAAAGGGAATGGAGAAACCTGTGCTGCTGTCGGGAACGGACGGCGTTGGCACGAAGCTGAAGCTGGCGTTTCTGCTGGACAGGCATGACACCATCGGAATCGACTGTGTGGCCATGTGTGTGAACGACGTGGCCTGTGCCGGGGGAGAGCCGCTGTTTTTCCTGGATTACATTGCCTGCGGCAGGAATTATCCGGAGAAGATCGCATCCATTGTAAAAGGTGTTGCGGAGGGCTGTAAGCAGGCCGGAGCGGCCCTGGTAGGCGGAGAGACGGCGGAGCACCCGGGTATGATGCCGGAGGAAGAATACGATCTGGCAGGCTTTGCGGTGGGCATCGCGGATGAGAAGGACCTGATCACAGGTGCGGATATCCGGGAGGGAGATGTTCTCATCGGCCTTGCATCCTCGGGAGTGCATTCCAACGGATTTTCTCTGGTACGCAAGGTGTTTGAGATGACAAGGGAAAGCCTGGACACCTATTATGATGAGCTGAACGGGACGTTGGGCGACACATTGCTGACACCTACCAGAATCTATGTGAAGGCATTGAAAGCCATAAAGGAAGCGGGCATTACTGTCAAGGGGGCAAGCCATATTACCGGCGGAGGTTTCTATGAGAACATTCCCCGGATGCTGCCGGAGGGTGTCCGCGCCGTGGTGGAGAAGGCGAACTTCCCGATGCTGCCCATATTCCGGCTTTTGCAGGAGAAGGGCAATATTGAAGAGAAAGTGATGTACAACACATACAACTGCGGCCTGGGTATGGTTCTGGCCGTGGACGCGGCGGATGCGGAGAAGACCATGGAAGCCGCCAGAGCCGCAGGAGAAATGCCGTATCTGGCAGGGTATTGTAAGGCCGGGGAAAAAGGAGTGGACATATGCTGAAAATCGTAGTGTGTGTGTCCGGCGGCGGCACAAATCTCCAGGCGATTCTGGACGCGATGGCGGAAGGGAAGATCACCAATGGAGAGGTGATTGCCGTCATCAGCAACAATGCCAGTGCGGGAGCGCTGGACAGGGCCAGAGCCCGGAACATTCCCGGCATTGTGATGTCGCCGAAGAAATATGCGGACAGAGAGGCCTATAATCAGGCCTTTACCGGGAAAATGCAGGAGCTGGCTCCGGATCTGATAGTGCTGGCCGGCTTCCTGGTGCGGATTCCGCCTCAGATGGTTTCCGCCTTCAGCGGCAGGATTGTGAACATTCACCCTTCCCTGATTCCATCCTTTTGCGGAGTGGGATATTATGGTCTGAAGGTTCATGAGAAAGTGCTTGAGCGCGGTGTGAAGGTGACGGGGGCCACGGT
>JAAWLQ010000433.1 GCA_022797995.1 Lachnospiraceae bacterium | reverse complement strand
CTCCCGGACCATGTTCTGGAACATCAGCTTTACCTCCAGATTGGTAAGCGTCAGCTCATACTTCGGCTGCGCCCCTTCCGGAATGTCCAGATAGCTCTCATAGAAAAGCACCTTCAGATAACCGCTGGCCAGCAGCAGGCTCCAGATCGCACCTTCATTCCCCTTTAACTGGTTATACACGATCTGCTCGTCAATGGGCGACTGAATGGTTCCTCCCTGCATCAGGATCTCGAACTTCTCCTTCACCGCCCGGCTTCCCTCCCGGATCAGCTTCCCTGCCAGACTGTTGGCCTGGGGCCATCCGCATCCGCAGACAACCACAGGCCAATATACACCCGTCTTACTCTCTTCCAAAAATCTTAATGCTGCCGCTTCCCGTGTTGGCCTTAATCTTGCAGGCCCCGTTTCCATAGGTGTAATTGCCGTTTTTCACCTTCTGGCCTTCCTCCTCGTTCCACGCGACGCGTACTCCGCCGGAGCCGGTCCGCACGGTGGTATCCATTCCCTGAATTCCCTCCAGCTCCAGCTTGATGCTTCCGCTTCCGGTAGACATACTGACTCGTTCAGCCTTCCCATCGGCTTTCATCTTGATATTACCGCTTCCGCTGGCCAGATGAAACTCTCCAACGGCCGCTTCTCCTTTGATATTACCGCTTCCGGTACCACACCGCAGCTCTCTTCCCTTTACCTCTTCCGCCTTGACATTGCCGCTTCCGGCTTCCAGTACTCCCGAGATAAACTCTGTGCGATACGCTGTTACGTTTCCGCTTCCCGCATGAGCCTTCAAACGGTCTGCCACAGTCTCGTTCAGTCTCACATTTCCGCTTCCACTGGTGGCCTCCAGCGCTTCCAGCTCCACGCCGGACACACTCACATTTCCGCTTCCCACTTTCGCAGTCAGCTTCGGCATACCCTTCGGCAATCTCACGGTCAGCGTAATGCTCTGTCCGCTGCTCCACACACTGCCGACGGTGCCATAAGAGATAATCGTCCGTCCGAAAAGTGTCACCTTCACCATCTTCTCATCGCTGTCGCCTTCTTCCCTGATACCCTTTTTGCGTTTCACGCCGGCATAGAAGGTCCCGTCTTCTTCATACTGATAATACTCATAATTCTGCTGGCTGTTCAGACCTTTTGCTTCATAATCCACATGAATCTGGTCATTCTCGGACTGGGTCACATAGACGTCAGCCACTTTTCCCTCCAACACCACGGCCTTATAATATCCGGAATAGGAAAACGCTCTCTTCATCTCTGTCTCCTGGAAATTATCGGCATTTTCTTCTGCTGCTTCCTGGCCTTCGGATACAGTGGAGGGTTCCAGGGTCCTCTGTGCAAATTCTTCCGGCAGCTCATCCTCTGACAGCTCACGGATCATCTCCTCGATATTCCCCAGTTCCTCTATAATCTCTTCCTCGGATTTCCCCTCTTTCTCACCTTCGGCAAAGTGCTGCCTGTAATCCTCCATGATCTCTTCCTGCATCTCTTTTCCAAAGCTTTCAAGCTTCTCCTGCAGCTTTTGCATATATTCCTGCTTGCTCATAACCTCTCCTTTCTACTTCAAGCTCTGTCCTGTGTGCCATGTGGCCCATATATTACGTATTTGATTGCTTCCACCGCCTATCCCAGAAGCAGCTGATTTACCGCATTGATGAACGTTTCCCACTCCTGCTTCACCGATGTCTGATACTGTTTTCCCTTTTCCGTCAGCTTGTAATATTTCCTCGCCGGTCCGGATTCCGATTCCACCAGATAAGTGGTCACATAATCGTCTGCCTTCAGCTTCCGCAGAATGGGATACAGTGTACCGCTGGCAATGGACATTTCTCCGGATATCTTTTCCGTCAGCTCATATCCGTATTTGTCACCCCATACCAGCTGTGACAGCACACAGAGCTCCAGTGCACCTTTTTTAAATTGTGTATTCACGTAGATCCTCCTTCCTTTTTACCTGAAAATTGTCATCTTTTCCCGATTTCCTGGTTCCTGGTTCCTGGTTCCTGGTTCGGGATTTTATCACTACTACCCTTTGACCAGTTTATCTTATCACATACTATTATATATTGCAATATACTATTTTAAAAAAGTTATATATTTTTTCCAAAATCCCGGACCAACTTTCTGTCAAAAAGAAAGTGAACATCAAAATAAGTACGCTTAAAGGAAGTTTAAAGGAAGCTTAAACATATCTTAATCAACCTGCAGGGCAATTTATGATAAAATTACCTTACTCCTGACAGGAAAAGACCGAATGGCCATCTGTCATAAATTGCAAGGCAATTTATACTAAAATGACAGCACCAGTCAATCAACAAGATCTGAAAAAGCAGAAAGGAAGCGGCGGATAGCATGAAAAATGAATTGAAAAGAGCTTTGTTAAAGAAGTCCAACATAATCCTTGTCCTTGCCGTTTTCAGTCTGATGATGATAAATGCATATTATGACGGCTGGAAAACCGCTTTGACAGCAGATTCTGCGCAGGACTTATTAAATATGGAGGATGTTATCTTCTATAAAAAATATTTCGGAAACAGATACAGAGTCTGGAAAGGTTCCTATTACATGGCCCAGGCCCTGGCGCCGTTGATTCTTGTCGCGCCATATCTGAATACCTGTTTATCAGAGAAAGCGAACCGTTTCAGATTTTTCTGTGTCAGCAGAAAGGGGAACCTGAAATATATTTGTCAGAAAGCATTGGCCATTGCATTGTCAGGTACCATTATATTAGCTTTTTCCGAGATGCTTCTTGCAGTTGTTACCGGCTTATTCACACAGCAGGATACCTCCATAGAATTTATGGAGGGAATCGTGTCTTTCAGGGAGGATTTTTTCATAGAGCATCCCATGCCGTATTTTGTTTTCATTTATATTTCCCATGTTCTATACTACTTCTGCTTTTTAATTTTTGCCACAGGAATCACATCCTTTTTGAAGAACAAAATAGCCGTCATTGTAGTGCCTTTCCTCATAGCAGGCGTGTTGGATACGATATTACCCACATCCCTGCAGCCCAATGTGGTAATGCAGCCGTATTACAGGTCATTTTCCATCGGCGGATATGGCGCTCTGGTCAGCTTCTATGTTGTTGTCGGATTGATCTCATTGATGGTATCAGAACGCTTCTACCTAAAGAGAGGGAATTAATGCTTATGGGGCAATTCCGTTTTATAAAAAGTAAGATAAAATTTTATGTAATTCCTTTGACTTTTTATAAAAAATATAGTATAATTAATCTATCGGAAAATTTAGACAAAATTGGAAGGAAGTGTGTTTATGTTCAACATAGGTGATTACATAGTTTATCCAATGCACGGCGCAGGTACGATCGATGCTATTGAGGAAAAAGATATATTAGGACAAAAACAAGCATATTATATTATTAAGATGCCTGGTGAAGTCAAAGTTATGATTCCAACTGCCCAAGCAGAAAAAGTTGGGATAAGGAGTGTAATAGGCAAAGAACAAGCAGAGAAAGTTTTCGAAGTTTTAGGCGAAGATGAAACACAAACAGAGATGAATTGGAATAAGAGATACAGAGAGAATATGGATAAGATGAAAACAGGCGATATCTATGAAGTCGCAGATGTTGTTAGAAACTTGAGCTTTAAGCAA
>JAAWLQ010000432.1 GCA_022797995.1 Lachnospiraceae bacterium | reverse complement strand
CGCTGATGCACACATACAATAGAATGCAAGAAAAGCATTCTATTGTCAAGAAGCGCAAAGGAAATGCGTTTTGGCGCCCGAAAGTCTCGCAAAATTGCACAGGAGTGCAATTTTGACTTCGCGGCAGGGGGTGTCTGAACTGTTACTGATAATCCACAATAATTCAAAATCTATCTGAATTTTATGATAACCCACGAAAATGACCACCGCGTTTAGGCAATTACAGGATTATAATCAAGTAGAGGAATGCTCTTCTCCTCAACTCGCCGCGTGCCCCTCATACCACATCGGCGGTAAACTTCCCATTGCGGGCCTGTGCATAAAAAAGCGACAGTACTTTCATTCATAAAGTATCTGCCGCTTTTTCTCCACTTTCAGGAAAGGACCTGACAATTCCTTAGTAATTACAGCACCCAACCCTCCGCTCATTGATTTCCTTAATCCGTTCCGGGTCTGCCTTGAAGTTCCTGTCTATATCCATCAGGCCGTTAATCTCCTGCTGCACGTCTGTCACCTGGGTATAGCAGTACCCGCACACGAACGGAATTTCCTTTACCGCTGTGGTAACGCTGTCAAAACGCTGGATAAAGTCTTCCTCCGTCTTCACCTTGTTGCCATAGCCCCAGCCGGAATCGTCATTGTCAAAGGCAATTCCTCCGTACTCACTGATGATAATGGGCTGACCCTTATACTGGAAGCCGTCCGCCATTGCCATCTTGTGATGATTGTGAGACACCTTCGCCGCCAGAATGTCGTCTCCGAACTCCAGATATCTCGCTTTTAAGAGGCATCCTGCCTCCTCGTAATCATGCAGTGTGATAATATCGGACACCGTATGCTCCCAGCCGTCATTGACAATCACCGGGCGATTCCGGTCCATGCTCTTGGTCAGGTGATAAACCGCTTCCGTGAAATGCTGCTCCACACGCCGCGTCTTCACCTGAGTAATCCCCCAGGATTCATTAAAGGGCGTCCAGGTAATGATACAGGGATGGTTGTAGTTCTGCCTCACAATCTCCATCCATTCCGTGACAAATTCACTGACTGCCCTGTCCGAATACTGATAGGCCGCCGCGGCCTCGCTCCAGACCAGCATCCCCTTCACATCGCACCAGTACAGGAATCTCTCATCCTCAATCTTCTGATGCTTTCGCAGGCCGTTGTAACCCAGGGCATGGATTTTATCGATGTCCTCTATCAGCGCTTCCTCACCGGGCGGTGTCAGATGGGAATCCTTCCAGTAGCCCTGATCCAGAATCAGCCTCTGATAAATGGGCCTTCCGTTCAGCAGAATATTGGGACCGTCGATGCGGATATCCCTCATGGCAAAATAAGACCCCACCCTATCCAGCACCTCTCCTTTTTCCAGCAGGCGGAATTCGATATCATACAGATTCGGCTCCTCCGGGGTCCAGGTCTTCATGGCCCACTCAAAGCCGTCCTTCTTCACAAACAGATCTATCTTCGTCTTCACAAGTCCGGACACTATGGCAGTCAGATTTTTATTTATCAATTCTCCGTCATAGGAAACGCATGTCTCCACCAGCAGCTCTCCGTCCATTCTGTCCTCGGGTGCATCCACCTCAAGCTCCAGCTCCAGACTGTACTCCTCCAGGTTGGGCGTCATCTTCACATAGGACAGGCTGATCTCGGGCACATACTCTGTCCAGACGGTCTTCCAGATTCCCGTGGTCTGCACATACCAGCATCCATAATTCTCCCGGGCCCACCGCTGCTTTCCTCTGGGCTGCCCCATGTCATAGGAATCCTCCACCTTGACCACAAGCTCGTTCTCCCCGTCCTTCACCAGATCGGTGATGTCAAAGGAAAACCGGGCATACCCGCCTCTGTGGCTGCCTGCATATTGTCCGTTCACCCACAGCTTCGTCACAAAATCAGAGCCTTCAAAGTGAATCACATATCGGTTCTTCTCCAGTTTGCTCCCATCCACACAGACCTTCCTACGATACCAGATATTGTCATGTCGTGACTCATCCTGAATACCGCTCATTTTCGTCTCATAGGTAAAGGGGACTGTTATCTTCCTGGTTCCCTGAAACGACTCATACCATCTCTCCCGCTCCCCGCAGTTTTCGTCGTCAAAGCCGAAATCCCATGTCCCGTTCAGGTTCTCCCACTCTGTCCGAACGAACTGAGGTCTCGGATAATCTTTTATGTAGCATTTCATATTGTCAATAACCTCCTGATTTTAGTTCCGCAATTATCTCTGATTTCCTCTATCGCCTATCTGTCTGTTCTTCTGCCAGCACAGGCCTTCCGTCCCGGAAATCCAGCTTCGTCCTGGTAATCCTCCAGGTCTCTCCGTCAAATCCCTGATAGAAAAGCCACGCTGTTCCATCCGTATCCCGAAACGCAAAGGGATGTCCTGACTCCTCCGCATTCCAGCTGCCAGGCTGTCCATTGGTCAGAAAAGGCAGAGAGTCCAGTTTTTCAAAATGAATCCCATCCTCCGACACCGCACAGCCGATCTGCTGCGGCTTACGGTTATAGGCCCCGCCATAGAACAGATACAACCGCTCTCCGTCCACCACACAGGCCGGTGCTTCCGTACACTCCTGTTCCCAGACCATTTCCGGCGCCAGAATCGCGTGCCTGCAGGCCTGCGTCCAGCTGTCACGGGAGAAATCCGACGTAAGCGGAGTCCACGCCACTCCCAGCTTCTGAATTCTCATCTCATGATCTCTGGTGGCAAAATACATAAAGTATCGATCCCTGAACCGGCAGATATCCGCGTCTATGGCCCTTCCGCAGCACCAGTCCGCCGTTGGCCGGAACACGGGATTGCTCTCATCCTTCTCAAAATGTAGCCCGTCCTCCGACCAGGCATGACAGATGGCATCTTTTTCCCAGGTGCCGTAAGTCTGATAGAACAGATGCACTTTCCCATCCCGCACTATGGCCCCCGGCGCACCCACGCCGGTGCTCTCGCAGTCCTGTGTTATGGGAAAACGGCCATACTCCCGCCATTGCTCCATATCCTCGGAACAGGCGATTCCGATTCCCAGCGTATCCCCGAAGAATACGCTATAGTAAAGAAAATAGCGTTCTCCCAGCCGCACTACCGCCGGGTCCTTTGCAAATGGTGCTTCTGCCAGCCTGCTTGTAAAAAGCATTTCTATCCCTCCTTCAAGTCCTCGCTCAGTTCAAGCCGTTTCATGAATAAGTTTCTGCGGATTTATTCCCCACTTTATACCCCATTTGCTTATACACCAAGTGGGGTATAAAAGAAAGGATGTAATAAAATTTCAGGGGGCCTTCCAGCCCCCTTTACTGTTCTTCGTGATTTCACATTCATCACAAGCTCACAACGTATCCCGATATACTCTCAGCACATTCCGCCAGAAAATCTTCTCCACCTGGTCCTCGGAGAATCCGGCGTCGCACAGGGCGCTCCACAGTTTATCCATGCTCTGGACCCCCGGCAGCTCTTCATGGGTATCGATGCCGTCGAAATCGCTTCCCAGTCCCAGCACTTCGATTCCCCCCACGGAGACGATGTGCTTCGCATGGCGCACCACCGCCGCTATGGTCCCGGGGTTCCTCTCTCCCAGAGGCTTCTCCTCCAGGAAATCCGCGCAGAAATTCAGTCCCATGACGCCGCCCCG
>JAAWLQ010000431.1 GCA_022797995.1 Lachnospiraceae bacterium | reverse complement strand
GTGGTGGTATCTCCGCCGATGGAGCCCATCAGCACCGCATCCGCCGCCTTCGCTTTCGCCACCGCTTCCTCTGTCAGCGGCACTCCGTGCACATCGATAGACGCACCTCCCATAAGAATATCATCAAAAATCATTTTATGTCCATATACGGAAGCCGTCTTCTCAAGCACCTTCTTCGCTTCCGCTATAATCTCCGGCCCGATACCGTCGCCGGGAATGCATGTGATATGTAATTCCATAGCCTTCATCCTTTCTGTCAGGCAGTACATTCCGCTGCCTGTTCCTCTGCGCTTTTACGTCCTCCAAAGGCCGCCGCCCCGCGCCGCAAAAGCATTTCTTATAATAATAACTGATTCAGGAATAAATAGCAACAAAATATTATGATAAATCAAGCAGAATATAACAGAAATGCCGTCATGGAAAAGGGCGGCCGGTTCATTGCACCAGAACACTTATCTCCGGGTTCTCCCCGGCGATCGCGGACAACACATTTTCCAAAGCCTTCGCATATCCGCCCAGTCTTTCCTCCAAAACGCTTTTCTGCAGAATCCGGATCTCCGTCGCCTCTCTCCGCTCCGTCAGGCAGTCGTACAGGGCATCCAGATTCCTGCCGTACCACTCTGGAAGCGCCAGTTGTTCCGCCAGAATGTCATGAAGCATCTCCCTGTCTGTAATTTTCTCTCCGTCTAAGACACATAGATACATTTTCATTCTTCTCCATACAATAGCTCAAAGGACTGATAGTGATCTTCCGTATAATAAATCAGGCCGTCATTGGAAAACACAATACGTTTTGCCCCCCGCTTTTCCGCTCCCAGGGTGTCGATGTCACATTCCGTATAGGTGCGCCCTTCCTTCTCGGGCAGCAGGCCTTCATAATTCCCGAAGCGGCTCCCACCGATGCATTTCCCCGGGGCATAGGGCTCCAGAGAGCCTCCCGGCCATCCCAGCTTCTCCGCCTCTTTTTTCGTAATATAATTGTCCGGCAGATGACCGTACAGATAAATGTACAGCGCCACATCCTCCTTTGACGAATATTCGCCGTCCTCCGGCAAAGTATTTTCCGCCTCCGGTATTTCCTGTATCTCTGTGGAATCCGGCTCTATTCCTGTCCCCGCGGAACTGTCAAACCCATCGCCAGAAGCTTCTGCCGCCAGGCTCTCTTCCGGGCTTTCAGAATCAGCGCCGGACTGCGTCTCGTAAAGGCTTTCAGCCGGGTCTGTTCCCTGGGAAGAAATGTTCCTGTCGACTCCGGTTCCACAGCCGGCCAGAGCAAAAGAGAGCATAAATATCAATAATAAACGTATGTATTTTTTCATTTTGTTTCCTTTCCATGGCTTTGTCGAAAATGGTCTCAATGCCGGAACCTTTTCAGTTCTCTGCCTCCCTGCTCCCGGGAAGGGCGATGGCTTTCCACAATTCCTTCACATCCTGAAAAGTATAGGTTGGCTTGATATCTCCGTTTATAATCTCCTCTTCCTTAGCCTCCCCGGAAAGGACACACACAGACGTAATTCCCGCATTCAGACCTGCCGCTATATCCGTATAAAGTCTGTCTCCGATGATCAGCGTTTCTTCTGCGGAATAGCCGAATTTCTCTCTCGCCAGGTGAATCATCACAGGTTCCGGCTTGCCAATATACACAGGCCTCTTCCCCGTTGCCGTCTCTATAATACCGCAGATGGAACCGCAGTCAGGCACATAGCCGAAGGACACCGGACAGCACAGATCCGGATTCGTTGCGATATAGGCAACCTCTTGGGTGGACAGTATCTCACAGGTATTTCTGAGCTTCTGACCGGTAAGCTCCGTATCAAATCCGGCCAGAACCACGTCAATGTTCTCCTCCACACACTCGGTGATATGGAGTCCCGCATGAACCAGTTCCTTCACCAGAGATCTGGTTCCCTGACAATATATCTTTGCTCCGGGATACTTCTTTTTCAGATAAATAATGGTCGCCTGTGTGGAGGTAAAGAAATTCTCTTCCTCTCCCCTGATCCCAAGCCTCTTGATTTTCGCAACATAGTCAACAACGGATCTGGAAGAATTATTGGTGATAAAGACATACTTCCCCCCAATATTCTCAACATATTCCAGCAGCTGACAAGTGCCGTCAAACACCGTATCTTCATTATATATGGTTCCATCCATATCAAATAGAAACAATTTTTTCCTTTTTAATTCTTCTGCTCCACATCCAAAATAGTCAACCGGTTCCCCGACAGTATGCTTCATATTCTATTCCCTTTCCAGCAGCTTTTAAACAGGACAAACATGCTTATTGCTTTTTAAGCAGGGCAAGCAAAGTTATCTGTAAAACAGGCCGGCACTCAGTGCACCGGCCTGTCCGTCATCTCTTATTCAATTGTACAGGCCATTATATATCTGCCGTTTTCGGAAAAAACTCAGTTCTCACCGGGCTTCTCCACGCGGTTAATCGCTGATTTCTCCATGGGGATTCGGCAATTCTTGTTGCTTCCGAATTCCACAATCACCATGTCGTCCTTGATATCAATCACAATTCCGTAAAATCCGGACGTAGTCAACACACAATCACCAATCTCCAGAGCCGAAATCATAGCCGCAACCCGCTTTTTTTCCTTACTCTGAGGCCGCATCAGGAAAAACCACATTGCCCCGATCACAACAGCATACATGAGAATCATGCTGATCAGACTGATTCCTCCAGCCGCTGCCGGATCTGCCGCCGCATCTAATAAAATACCCATTCTTCCTCCATTCCGACAAAATGTCTGTACCGGTAAACCGCCCGCCCTGCATTCGCCGGTCGAACCGTTCCCCTGCTAAAATGTTTCCGTTCAAATTTCATTATCATTAAACCACACTAGGTATCATACACAAAAAAAGCCTATTGGTCAAGAGGATTTATTCCGGCCAGTTTCCGTTTTTTGTACTCTGCAAATCTGCCTTCATCCAGTGCATCCCGGATTTCTTCCATCATGGTATTATAAAAGTATAAGTTATGAAGCACGCAGAGCCTCATACCCAGCATTTCCTTCGCCTTCAGCAGATGACGAATATATGCTCTGGAGTACCGTCTGCATGCGGGACAGCCGCACCCCTCCTCGATTGGTCTGTCGTCTGTCTCATATTTTGCATTGAACAGATTTATCTTCCCCTGATTGGTATAGAGATGACCGTGTCTGCCATTTCTCGTGGGATAGACGCAGTCGAAGAAGTCCACCCCCCGCTCCACACCTTCCAGAATGTTGGCGGGTGTGCCTACACCCATCAGATAAGTAGGCCTGTCTTTTGGCAGAAAGGGAACCACTTCGTCAAGAATGTGATACATTTCCTCATGGGTCTCTCCCACTGCCAGCCCTCCCACCGCATAGCCGTCCAGCTCCAGCTCCGAAATTCGCTTCGCATGTTCAATCCGAATGTCCGGGTATACCGCCCCCTGATTGATACCGAACAACATCTGCTTCCGGTTAATGGTATCCTCCAGACTGTTCAACCGTGTCATTTCCTTCTTACAGCGCTCCAGCCATCTGGCCGTGCGGTCTGCAGACGCCTGAACATAGCTCCTGTCCGCTTTACTTGGCGCACATTCGTCAAATGCCATGGCAATGGTGGAACCCAGATTGGACTGAATCTGCATGCTTTCCTCCGGCCCCAT
>JAAWLQ010000430.1 GCA_022797995.1 Lachnospiraceae bacterium | reverse complement strand
TGCAGCTGATGTCGGACCGCAGCTACTGCGTGCGTGCGCTGGCAAGAAGAAGCGGTCTGTCTGAATCGGCGGTTTCCCAGCATCTGAAACTGCTGCGGGAAGCCGGCCTGGTATACGGAGTCAAGAAAGGCTATTACACCCACTACCGTCTGGACAAGGAAGTCCTGGGACAGGTCATCTCCCAGCTGGAGCAGCTCCGGGATGTGACGCGTAAACCCTGTGACGGTCCCTTTTACGGCTGTCCGGAATCGGAATACCTGCGCTGCTCATCTTATGTGCCGCCTGAAAAAAGAGGAAAGGAAGAATAAATCCATGTTTAAACGTTTTATTCACTACTATAAGCCCCATAAAAAGATGCTCATTCTGGATATGCTGGCATCTCTGCTGATCTCGGTGATCGGTATGGTATACCCCATTGTCACCAACAAAATGCTGAATATCTACATTCCGGAGAAAATGTATTCCACCATTGTCATCGCCGGCCTGATTGTGCTGGCCCTGTACATAGTCCGTATGCTGCTGCGCTACTTTGTACAGTATTACGGCCATGTGATCGGCGTGCAGATGCAGTCCCAGATGCGCCAGGATCTGTTCGCCCATCTGGAAAGGCAGCCCTTCAGCTTCTTCGATAATCATGAGACCGGCCGTATCATGACCCGCATCACAAGCGATTTATTTGAAGTGTGTGAACTGGCGCACCATGGTCCGGAAAATCTGCTGATCAGTTCGGTGATGATCCTGTTATCCTTTGGCTATCTGTTTATGATCGATCCGATTCTGACCCTGATTATCTTCGCCTGCGTGCCGATTCTGGTGGTTGTAACACTGTATTTCCGCCGGGCCATGAGCCGTGCCTTCGACGACAGGCGCAAAAGCAACGCCACCATCAACGCCGCCGTGGAAAGCAGTGTCACCGGCATCCGTGTGACCAAGGCCTACACCAACAGCGCAAGAGAAGTGGAGAAATTCAGAGAAGGCGACAGACAGTTCGTGGACGCCTCCCGCCGGGCCTACCGCGCAATGGCACAGTTCCACTCCTCCACCTCCTTTGTGACGGATATTTTCAACGTGTTCATCCTGATTGCAGGGGGCCTGTTCCTGTATGCGGGCAGAATCTCTTTCGGAGATTATTCCACCTTCATCGTGTCCGTCAATCTGTTCATTAATCCGGTGAACACACTGATCGGGTTCATGGAGCAGTTTCAGAACGGCGTCAGCGGTTTCAAACGGTTCGTGGAAATTATGGAGGCGGAACCGGAGCAGGATGCGCCCGACGCAAAAGAACTTACGAATGTGCAGGGTGTGATTGAATTTAAAAATGTCACCTATGCCTATGATACTTCCAAGGAAGTCCTTCACGACATCAATCTGCGCCTGGAAAAAGGGCGCAAACTGGCGCTGGTCGGCCCTTCCGGCGGCGGCAAGACCACACTCTGTCACCTGCTGCCCAATTTCTACAAGCTGGAGAAGGAGGACGGTTCCATCCTCATCGACGGCCAGGATATCCGCAGTCTGACCATGGAATCCGTGCGCCGCAACATCGGTATCGTCCAGCAGGATGTGTTCCTCTTTGTAGGTACCATCCGGGAAAATATCCTTTACGGCCGCCCGGACGCCACCCAGGCGGAAATCTATGAAGCGGCACGGCGCGCCAACATTCACGACTATATCATGACGCTGGAAAAAGGGTACGACACGGAAATCGGGGAAAGAGGTGTCAAACTGTCCGGCGGCCAGAAGCAGCGCCTGAGTATCGCCCGGGTCTTCCTGAAAAATCCCGCTATCCTGATTCTGGACGAGGCTACCAGCGCCCTGGACAATACCACAGAGGTGCTCATCCAGCAGGCACTGGACGAACTGTGCAAGGGCCGCACCACGCTGGTGGTGGCCCACCGTCTCTCCACCATCCGCAATGCCGACGAGATCGCGGTGGTCATGAACGGACGCATCACCGAGCGGGGCACCCACGAAGAGCTGATGGAAGCCGGCGGTACCTATCAGAAGTTATACTCTCTGCAATTCAGGGAAAATGATTTCTTTGAATAAGAAATCCGACGGCATTCCTTCCTAAATAAAGTAAAATGTAGGAAATCCGTATCCCGTGAAAAGAATTATAATAAATTCATAAGAGGGCTGTGTCACAACAGCCCCTTCTATGTCTTCTCTTAAAATTTCAACTGCGTCTGCCGTACAGGTCCACCCCGTCATGCTCCCCGCCCACCCGGGGCTCTTCCAGAATCACGCGGAATTTTCCGTCCTCGAAGCAAAAGCCTGTGGTCTGGTCCTCATACCACAGGTTGTCCGGGGAAGCCAGACAGTTCACCACATCCATCAGTTTGTCATGATTTGCACTTTCATTGCCCCCGTAATGGCTGTTGGGCAGCATGGCGTAATCCGCGTCTATGGCAGGATAGAGCCTGGAAAGGAAATTAAAGCAATGGTGGGCAATCTGCACCACATCCGATTTCCATAAATCCGCAGGCACCGTTTTCAGCACCAGCTCTTCCGTCTCCCCTGTGGTATCGCCCAGCCACATAACAGTGCCGGAACCGGTGGTCATCTTCAGAAGGACGGAAGTACTGTTAAAATCCCCAAAAGGAAATGCGCCGGGGCATTTGGGCGTAACCGCGTCCTCGTGGGTATACAGCACCTCAAAGCGGACGTTGGCCAGCGTAATCACCTGACCGTTATGAAGCTTGAGGCACCGAAGGTCCGGACAGTACTCCCGCAAAGTCTCTTTCAGCACCAGAATATCCCTGTCGCCGGACTTCATGGTAAAGGGCAGAAAGTTGAACATCACTCTCTCTACTGAAAACACATCCGGATAGGTCCGAAGCAGCCGGACACAGGCCGCCATATGGTCGCTGTGGGCATGGGTATAATACCAGGCTGCAATCCGGATCTGCTCTCCTTCTTTCGTCCCGGTAATTCTGCGCAGGAAACGGTACATCCCGGTAACGGCTTCCTCCGAACACTGCTGATACTCTCCTCCGTCTATCATGACCAGACGATTGTCCGCCAGACGGATGATATAAAACATGCCGCAGTTGGTTGCGGTGGGACCGTAATGATTCTGAGGGTCATAATAAAGTCCGTACTGATAGATTTCCGCCGAATCCGCGCTTTCACAGTCATAGGAGAATTCTTTCAGCGAAGAGGAAGCCCTGTCCTCTATGATGCGGACCTCTCCGAACGCACAGGTATAATACACATAGAGAAGCGTATCTCCCTTTTTCAGCTGGCAGCTGTCCACTGCCCCGTTGTGATTCTCAAAGGTCTGCTCAAATCCCATTCCCTGCAACTTCTCAAGATAGGCTTCGTACTCTTCCCTGCTGGTATCCGTCACCAGCAGCATCGGGCTGTCCTCCGCCGTATCTCCCTGGCTGTCGTCAGCCAGCATGGCCCCTGTGTTGTACAGTTCTCCGGCGGATATGCCGCCCTCATATGCCCATTCCTTTTTCCATTCCATGTCCTGCTTCCTCCCTGTCTTTGCATTCTTCCTTCGCTCGGTCAGTTCCTGTTTGTAAATACAATTATAACAGGTTTTTAACAGGTACACAATTCCGAAAAAGGAGTTCAGCTCCTGCGGCAACACCGGTGTAATCCGGCGGGGTGCCATTTTACCCCAGCTCCTGCTGTATCCGCAGGAATA
>JAAWLQ010000429.1 GCA_022797995.1 Lachnospiraceae bacterium | reverse complement strand
GGGGATTGCAGCCAATGTCATGAATGGATGAAGGAATTCATAAGCGAGGCAATCAGGCTGGAGGCGGAAGATGATCCATACCATGAATATCTGGCTTTTGTCATAGAAGATAAGACAAGCCATTTGGTAGTTGGCTCTGTGGGAAGTTCGTATTATGAGGACTTTATGGAAGTGGGCGTTACTTATTTTATCGGTGCCGATCATCGCGGAAATGGATATGCTGCGGAAGCTTTGCAATGCTTTACAGAGTATTTGTTGGCGAGATATCATCTCAAGAAATTGGTTGCCACAGCCAGAGTCAACAATATTGCCTCCTGTAAGACATTGGAAAAAGCAGGTTTTTCTGTAATTGAAACCAGGATGTATCAGGATTTATATGATGATGGTAAAAATATGAGTAATATTTATGAACTGGCAGGAGATAGAATTTATCATTAATGGCATGTTGGATATGGATACCATAGTGTCAGATTAGTTTATGGAGATGTGAAATGGCTGAAATTTGGGACGCATATGACAGGCAATTCAATAGGATAGAAAATACGAAACCTTTCTGCTTGTGCAAAGAGATATCAGCATTCGCCGGAGGTATGCAGATGAATTTTGTAACAAAAGAGTATATAAACAAAGGCTGGTCCAGCGATAAAAAGTATTGCGTCACCGATGAGAACGGCACAAAGTATCTTTTACGGATTTCCGATATTGCACAGCATGATGCCAAACAGTCCGAATTTAATATGATGAAAAGGGTTTCCGCTCTCGGAGTACCCATGTGTCAGCCCATAGAATCAGGCATATGTGCGGAGGGCGTTTACTCCATTCAGAGCTGGATTGACGGCGAAGATGCCGAAGCAGTTATCTGTGACTATTCCGATACGGAGCAGTATGCATATGGCCTTGAAGCGGGGCGTATTCTTCGTAAAATTCATTCCATACCGGCTCCCGCAGAGCAGGAGGACTGGGCATCCCGTTTTCAGCGGAAACTGGATCGCAATATTGGGAAGTATGGAGAGTGTCCCATCAAGTATGAGAATGGACAGGCACTTATAGATTACATAAATGAGAACCGTCATTTGTTGAAAAACAGGCCGCAGGTATATCAGCATGGCGATTATCACATTGGAAATATGATGATGGGCCCTAATGGCCGGCTTTATATCATTGACTTTAACCGTAATGATTACGGGGATCCGTGGGAAGAATTTAACCGTATCGTTTGGTGTGCTCAGAAATCTCCGCTCTTTGCATCCGGTATGGTGAACGGATACTTTGATGGCGAAGTTCCTCTGGATTTCTGGAAACTGCTTGCGCTCTATATTTCCAGCAATACCCTTTCGTCCGTATACTGGGCGATCCCTTTTGGGCAGGATGAAGTGGATAAGATGCTAAAACAGGCCAGAGAAGTTTTAGAGTGGTATGACGATATGTGCAGCATTGTCCCAGCCTGGTATTCGGAAAGTATAAACGCACACGTGACAAATGGCAGCTCAGCGACGGGCTGTTTGAGGTTGCAACAAGAGCTGTAAGGGATGATCGCAATCAGAGACAACAGTCTGTCAGGCAGTTGAGAGAAGAGTGGGAGAGAGAATTATGGTGTTTGGAATGCCGACCTTAATAGAGACGGATACGCTGGAAGAGTGCGCTATACTTTGCAGGAGCCTGAATCTGGATTTTATTGAGCTGAATATGAACCTGCCCCAATATCAACTGGCAGAGATAGATATTTCTCATTTTCAGGATATTGCAGACAGGTATGACATTTCCTATACGATTCATCTGGATGAAAATCTCAATGTCAGTGATTTCAATCCCTATATTGCGGAAGGGTATCGACGCACGGTGGCAGAGACCATTGCCCTGGCTAAAAAGCTGGGAATCCCTGTCATAAACATGCATATGTCACGAGGGATCTACTTTACGCTTCCAGACAGGAAAGTGTATCTCTTTTCCCAATACAGAGACCGGTATCTGAAAAGCCTGACTGACTTTCGACAGTTATGTGAAGCAGAAATCGGAATGGATGATATTACAATATGCATCGAGAACTGTGACGGATTTCTTCCCTTTCAGAAGGAGGCGCTGAGCATTCTTCTGGAATCCAGGGTATTTGGTCTGACATTTGATATTGGACATAATCACGGATGCGGAGGCGCTGATGAGCCATATATCCTTGAAAATGAAAGGTATCTTTGCCATATGCATATGCACGATGCGCTGGGTGGGAAAAATCATCTGGCTCTTGGCATGGGAGAGCTGGACCTGGAAAAATACTGTGCTCTCGCCGAAGAGCATAATTGCCGGATTGTTCTGGAGACGAAGACAGTCGAAGGACTGAGACAGTCAGTCAACTGGATATGCCGGAGGGGTTATACTACACTATATTACAAAGGAAGACAAAGAGGAGACAAACATGGATCAGAAAAGTAAGAGAATAGAATTTCGTTTCGGGAAGTTTGGAAAACTGGCGCCGCTCATTGCCGCGGCCGCCATGATTTTGTGGGCGGCGGTCAGCCAGTCCAATGTGAACGGATATGTGCTGGCCTTTTTCACTGCGCTGGTGACAGGGGTCCTTTTTGCAAAGGATGAAAAGGCATACGGGGAAGCATTGGTTTACGGCCTGAGCAAGCCCATGTTCGGCGTAATCGTGATGGCGGTGATTCTGGCGGCAATCTCGGGCAAGCTGATCTCGGCCAGCGGGGCGGTACAGACCATTGCCGCCTACGTGGTGGAGGCAGGCTTTACCGGGAAGCTCTTCGTGGCGGCCACCTTTCTCATCACCTGCCTGCTGGCTTTCGCCACGGGGACCTCGGTGGGGACCTATTTTGTGGTGATTCCGATTTTGTTCCCGGTGGGCGTGATGGCGGGAGCGGCGCCGGAATTTATGATTGGCGCCATCGTGTCCGGAGCGGCCTTCGGCGATAATCTGGGACCTATCTCGGATACCACCATCGCTTCCTCCGCCACACAGCATGCGGAGCTGGGAACCGTGGTGAAGACCAGGATGCGCTACAGTCTGCCGGCAGCGGCGGGAGCTCTGATTTTATTCCTGCTGTTTTCCAGAACCACAGAGGCAGGTGCGGCCGGCGAGGCAGTGTCCGGTACGGTTAATCCGGCCAGCCTTGTGATGCTGGTGGTTCCGGCGGTAATTATTGTTCTGTGCCTGATGAAAAAGCATCTGATCACAGCTCTGTCCTGGGGAATTCTGGCGGGGATTGCCGCCGGGTTGCTTTTTGGCATCTACACCATAGATGGACTTATCGCTTTTCCCGGCGGATTTTCCGTATCCGGGGCAATCATTGAGGCCATTACGGGGACGGCAGGCACGGTGGCCATGCTGATCGCGGTATTTGCCCTTCTGGGGGTGGTGGAACGCAGCGGTCTCTTTGAAGATGTGGGTGTATTTCTGGCCCGTTTTGCGAAGAGTGAACGCAGTACCGAGACTGCCATTGTGCTGTCTACCGGAATATTGAGCATGGTGACAGGCGTCATTTCCGTGGCGATTGTGGCCCTTGGAGATCTGGTAAATGAGATAGGGGAGAAAGCGGGAGTAAACAGGTATCGCCGGGCGAACCTGCTGGATTGTACAGGCTGTGTATTCTGCTTCCTGGCGCCCTGGACAGTACACTGCGTGATTCCGGCCCAGCAGTCCGCCCAGTTT
>JAAWLQ010000428.1 GCA_022797995.1 Lachnospiraceae bacterium | reverse complement strand
CCTGCCGCTTTTCTTCCGCCATTGCCTCCTGTTGCTGTTCTTCCGCTGTCATAGCCTCCTGCCGCTTTTCTTCCGCCATTGCCTCCCGCTGCTGTTCTTCCGCTGTCATAGCTTCCTGCCGCTTTTCTTCCTCTCTCATTGCTTCCCCCCACCTCTCTTTCGCCATCATTCTTTCCTGTTACCTCTCTTCCACTGCCATTATTCCTGCTGCTTCTTTTCCGCCGCCATTATTTTCTGCTGCTTCTCTTCCACTGTTGTTATTCCCGTTGCCCTGTCTGAACCGTTACCATTTCAGCCTACAGCCTCGCATTTATACCCCTGCCCCCACACAACCTTCAGGTACCGGGGTTCCGCCGGATTGATCTCCACCTTTTCCCGGATATGCCTGATATGTACCGCCACCGTGTTCTCACTGCCGTAAGCCGGGTCATTCCATATCTTCTCGTAAATTTCCTTCGGCGAGAAAACCTGCCCCGGATGCTGCATCAGCAGCTTCAGAATCTCATATTCCGTTGGTGTCAGGAATACCTCCTCCCCGTCCAGAAGCACCTTTTTCCTGACGTCATCCAGCTCGATTCCGCCGCACCTTAGCACATCCGGCTTCACGCTCCCCGCTCCCAGCTGCATATAGCGGCGCAGCTGAGACTTCACCCTTGCGGATACCTCCACCGGGTTAAAGGGCTTTGTAATATAGTCGTCCGCTCCCACCGTCAGTCCCAGAATCTTATCGGCGTCTTCGGACTTTGCCGTCAGCAGAATTACCGGCACATTGCTTTTCTCCCGGATCTTCACCATGGCTTCCATGCCGTCCATCTCCGGCATCATGATATCCATCAGCACCAGGTGGATGTCCTGCTTCTCCACAATCCGCAGCGCTTCCTTTCCGTCAAATGCTTCAAAGAGATTGTAACTGGCATCATTCAGATAAATTTTCAGGGCATTGACAATGTCCCTCTCGTCGTCGCAAATCAAAATATTATACATATCGGTCAATATTCCCTCCCCGCTCCAGTTCCGGCTGTTTATGCCGTTATCAGTATTGTATCAGATTATTTTTTAATAAAAAACAGGGGAATTAATTAAGAAATGTTTAAGTTCCCATGAAATGCTTTTTGTGATATAGTTATTATACCTGTTTATAAGAAAGGAGAAGCAGACATGGAATTGGCACAATTAAAAACTTATACGGAAGAAGATTATTACAGCCTGCCGGAGGATGTCCGGGCGGAATTAGTTGACGGACAGTTTTATTACATGGCCTCTCCCAGCAGGATTCACCAGGAAATCTTAATGGAGCTTTCCGCAACGATTCGTGACTATATTCGCTCCAAAAAGGGAGATTGCAAAGTCTATCCGGCCCCTTTTGCAGTTAAACTGTCTGCGGACAATGACAAAACTATAGTGGAGCCGGATATCAGCGTCATCTGCGACAAAAGCAAGCTCACAGACCGCGGCTGCAGCGGAGCACCGGACTGGGTTATCGAGATTATCTCCCCAAGTACGGCCAGCCACGATTATGTCCGTAAGCTGAACCTCTATCTGGATGCCGGTGTAAAAGAATATTGGATCATTGATCCTGCAGATAAATCCATCTATGTGTATTTTCTGGAAAAAGATCATTTTAAAGCCAGACACTACACTTTTCAGGACCGGGTAAAGGCCGGCATTTATGATGATTTATGGATCGATTTCAAAGAACTGGATTTGTAAGGGCAGGATCACTCCTGCCCATCTTCCTTCTTTTTCTCTTTCTTTTCCGCGGCTTTCTTCTTCAGTTCTTCCAGCGCTTCGCTGAATCTCACGGAAGTCATGCCGGGATTGGAGCGAATCATATCTCTCTGGAAGAAGTCCCTTATCCTGCCCAGACGATTTCTGTCCGCCAGACTGACGGCATATTTTGTCTTAAGCTCCAGCAGCTCTTCCTTTACGCTTTCCACATACTCCGTGGGCTTCGTCAGCAGCATATTCTTGAAGGTTTCCAGCCTGGCTTCAATTCCCGATTTCACATCCTCGAAACGCACAGTCATGCCTTCTGTCAGTTCTTCCCTGGCGGCATTTACACTTTCCGTGAACGCCGTCCGATAATTCTCCACGCCCTGGTTCGCCTGGGCCAGAATATCGTTCAGCCGTTTCTGGATATGTAACATCTCCTCTTTTACCTGCTCCATCTTCACAAGAACATCCCGCAGGTCAATGGCCGCCTTGAAGGAGAGACTGAAATCCGCCACAATACAGACTGTCAGGATACAGGTGGATACCTTCAACACCTGTTCCGGTATGGAGAACACCAGCTGTTCCACGGGAATGTGAACCACCTTTGTCATCAGAATCGTCAGAAATCCCCAGGCAAGGGTAGTGCCAAGACAGACATGTCCCTGAAAATTAAATTTCTGATTGGAGTAGTCCCAGTAACGCACCTTGAACAGTGCCTCCATTGTCACACCTGTCACATACTCCAGAATCGTCGCCCCGATGCATCCCGCCACATAGGTCAGAATCATATTATCCCGAAACGGCATGGAGACCACCAGCATCATAATGGCGCCGCTCCCGTAAAGAGGCAGAAACGGTCCCCGCATAAATCCCCTGTTGGTAAGCTTTCTGTTCTTCACAGAGACATATGTGGACTCAATACACCATCCCACAAAACAATAAAAATAGAAGAAAAACATCCATTGAAGTACTGTATATGATTCCATAAGTAATCCTCACTTATTTATATATAGCTATCTCCAGGGCCAGCTTTCCCTTTTTCGTCTCTCTGGGCTCTCCGGTCAGAATGAATTTCCCATATCCTCTGGCATTGACTGTCTCCCCGCTTTTCAGCTGCCTTGCATTGTTCTCACAGAGCCGTCCGTTCACATATACCTTTCCGGCCCGGAACAAATCCAGACTCCTCTCCCTGGACAGATGGCAGACCCTTGCCAGCACCGCGTCCACGCGAAGAGAAGGCACCTGTACACTGATGATCTCCGGCTCCTCCTGTGGGATATCCTCCGCATTTTCCGTCACACTGCATTTCACTCTGGTATGCTTCACCTGATCCAGATTCTCACAGATAAAATCTGCGATAGAATCCAGACAAAAAAGGCAGGCCTGTTTCTCACCCGCCTTGATATCCCCAATGGTACTCCTCTCAATTCCCAGACTCATCAGAGCTCCCAGGAAATCTCTGTGGGACAGCTCGTCTGCAAACTTCATCGCAAGGGGCCGGATTTGAACGCATACCATAGGAAATTCCACCTCATAGCCAAGCTCCGCAGGATTGCCAAATCGAATCATCACCCTCTCCGCGGTCTCAAAACCGCCGTTCAGGCTGTAGCCCGCATAGCGAAGTCCCGGCTCCTCCTGCCAGAATACATCCTGCTCACTCAGTCCCAGAAATCCGGTGAATGTGTAGCAGCCCTGCTGATATGACTTATCTGCCAGATCATGCAGCCTGTTTTTCAGCTGCTGTATTTCTTTTTCAGTTGAATGCCCTTTTTCCATCCGGGATATCTCCTATGAAAATGAGATGATTTCCTCTTTCGGCGCCTTCGTCTTCTCCACGCTGACTGCGTGCAGAATCGGCCCCTCACCCTTATAATCTTCCCAGTATTCCTTTGCCACCACAGCCGTAACCTTTACCCATTCCCGCTGCTTCAGAGCATCTGCTCCTGGGAAT
>JAAWLQ010000427.1 GCA_022797995.1 Lachnospiraceae bacterium | reverse complement strand
GTCAGCGCAGAGCGCAGGCATCTGTTTAGGAGATCATATATGGCAAACGAAACAAGTTCTCTGGCCGCTGTTGCGGCGGAGGAAAAGGCAAAACTGAAACAGGAAAAAAAGCAGTTTAAGCAGGATAAGAAAGCGCAGAAAAAGGAGGCCAGGCGCAGGGCGGCGGAAATTGCAAGACAGGAGGAGGCCCTTGGAGAGGACGGAGGAAACGGTCTTGTCACTTTTGGAGCCACGTTGCTGATTGTGGTTCTGTGGATCGCCATCGTCTGTGTGGTAGTCAAGATGGACGTGGGCGGATTCGGAAGCAGCGTACTGACCCCGATTTTGAAGGACATACCTGTGGTGAACAGGATTCTGCCTTCCACGTCACCGGCAGGGGGAAATCCCGCAGACTCCGAAAGCTATGGGGGATATGAGAGTATGGAGGAGGCCGTGGCCTATATCAGACAGCTGGAGCTTGAGCTGGAGAGGGAGCAGACGGCGTCCAGGGCAAAGGATACCGAGAATGAGACTCTGCGGGCGGAAGTATTGCGCCTGAAGGAATTTGAGGCGAGGCAGGAAGAGTTTCAGCGTATCTCCACGGAGTTTTATGAGGAAGTGGTGTACTCGGAGAAGGGACCGGGCCTTGACGCATACATGAAGTACTATGAATCCATGTATCCAACGGTGGCGGAGTACCTGTACAAACAGGGGCTGGTTCAGCAGAAGAAGAACGAGGAGGCCGAGGCCTTTGCACAGACCTATGCCGCGATGAAGCCGAAAGAAGTGGCGAAAATTTTCGAGGAAATGACAAATGAACTGGATCTGGTGGTGGATATCCTGAACGCCATGTCTGTGGAAGACAGGGCCGCAATCATGAATGTGCTGGATCCGGAGCTGGGGGCAAAGCTTACGAAACTGATGAAGCCGGATACTTGAGGATCCGAATGATTCTTAAGAATGCGGAAGCTTCTGCCGATATAATTAAGGAAGAATCTGTCGGTATGCGGACAGCTGCCGGGGGTTTTTCAATAGACAGGGAGTGAAATCCCGAAATAAACGTGGAAAGGAGGTCAGGAATGACAAGCACAGCTGTAAAAGAGACAGGTTCCGTGCTGATGAATCTGGCGGTGGCTCAGGCAGGCAGAAATACGGCGAATACCGGCGGCTTCCAGAAAGTCTGGGACAATCAGATGAACCGGGAAAATGCAGGCGCCGCGGACAGAGACAACGAGACGGCCGTATCCGGCAGGCAGCAGCTGCAGAGAGGAAGTTCCCTGAGGGCAAGCCGGCCCGTGGAGGAAGAGGAAGCAGCGGCCGTGGAAGAAGTATCTCCTGAAAAGCAGGAACAGGCCATGGAAGTGCTGAATGCGGCCGCTCTGGAGATGATGCGGGAGATTGCGGATGTCTTCGGAATCAGTGTGGAAGAGCTGCAGTCGGTTATGGACGAGATGAACCTGGAGCCAGGGGACCTGCTGAATGCCCCGGAGCTGGGAAAGCTGCTTTTAAATCTGGGCGGTGCGGAAGATGTCTGTGCGCTGATTACGGACGGAGAACTCTATGAGAACTACCAGATGCTGATGGAAAAGCTGAATACCGTAATTCAGGAAAGTGCGGATACGCTGGAGATGGAACCGGAAGCGTTGACCACACTGCTGGAAGAAGGACTGGGCGAAGCGGCTATGCCGCAGGAGTCGGAAGAAGTTCCTGTGAGACAGGAAGAGCAGACATGGAAGCCGGAATCGGCGGAAGCGGAGAATACCTCCGCAGTGAATGTAACCGAAGAAGCGGTGAAAAAGGAACAGGAAGCCGGAAATCAGAACAGCAGGCAGTCCGGAGGCGATGAAAGGCATTCGGAGAGCAGAACCGGCAGGGGAGAGTATGTGAATCCCTTCATTGAGGATTTGCGTTCAGCCCAGTTTCGACCGGAATTTCTGCAAAGCCGGGAAGTGGCTGAGAACAGTCCGTGGAGTGAGAACACTCAGGCTATCATGGACCAGATTCTGGACTACATGAAAGTCCGGCTGACCGGAGATGTCACAAGCCTGGAGATGCAGCTTCATCCCGCAAGTCTGGGTACTTTGCAGGTACAGATTGCCTCTAAGGCAGGTGTGATGACGGCTAATTTCATCACACAGAATGAGACTGTGAAGGCGGCGCTGGAAAGCCAGATGGTTCAGCTGAAGGAGCAGTTCGAAGAGCAGGGAGTCAGGGTGGAAGCCATTGAGGTTACCGTACAGACTCATGAATTCGAGAGAAATCTGGATGAGCAGGGCCGGGGCAGGAATCAGCAGGAGCCGGAGAAAAAAGGCCGTACCAGGAGAATTCATCTGGGTGAAGGCTTTGGGGCGGACTCTTTGGAGGAAGAGGATGCACTGGCGGCAGATATGCTGGCAGCCGGCGGCAGTACGGTGGATTACACCGCTTAACGGGGGACCGCATATAATGTAATGTTGCAGAGAGCGGCCCGGCACAGGAAACAATTCAAAAAGAAGGAAAGAACAGAGAAAGGAGAAAGCACATGGGTTTAATGGCACCTGTTAAGGACGGAAAGATTGTGGAGACAGAGTCTCAGAAGTCTCTGGCAAAAGCAGTTAAGTCAACCAATGACAGCATGGATAAGGAAGCGTTTCTGCAGCTTCTGGTAGCGCAGATGCAGTATCAGGATCCGCTGGAGCCCACGTCCAACACAGAGTATATTTCTCAGTATGCGCAGTTCTCGCAGGTAGAGCAGATGCAGAACTTGGCGGCGACCTCGGAACTTGCCAGAGCCACATCGCTGGTAGGGCAGGAGGTATATGTGAAGACCACCGGCACAGACGGAGAGCCCAAATATGTATACGGCAAGGTGGATTATGTGGCGTTTGAGAACAATAAGGCTTATGTGTCTATTGAGGAGTCCCTTTATTCCCTGGATGATCTGGTGAATGTAGTGGACGTTGTGTACAAGAATGCCTTTGACAAGGGATATGAATTTTCAATAGATCTGAACAAGCTGCCGGCAGTAGGCGGTATTGATTTGTCTCATGCGGAAGCCATCGATGATCTGGAGAAGCGGTACAATGAAATGACAGATTACGAGAAGAGCTTTATTGCCACCGAGACACGGACGAAGCTGAATAAGTATATTGAGCGACTGAAAGAGATTCGGGCCATTGCGGACGAGACGGAGAAGAACGAGGCTGAAGATGGCGAAGAGGGCAGTGATTCCGGCACGGAAGAGACCGAAGGCGCTGAAAAAGCATAAAGAAGGAGTATACAGGGATGGAGATTCAGAACAATGGTTATATATCCATTGAACAGCTGACGGACCAGTATCTGGGCAATCCCCGGAGGGCACAGGTTCGAAAGGCCACGGACGGCCAGGCCATGAACGGCTTATCCTTTCAGGATGTTTTACAGCAAAAGACACTGACAGGGGCAGGAAATCTTAAGTTTTCCAAACATGCAATGGGAAGACTGGCGGACCGCAATATTGAGCTCAGTGACAGTCAGCTGGAGAGGCTGGAGTCCGGGACCAGAAAAGCGGAACAGAAGGGAATACGGGATTCCCTGGTAATAGTGGATTCCCTGGCGTTTATCGTCAATGTATCCTTGAGCTCTGGCAGATCCACCGTGATCTGACGGTCGAAGCGTCCGGCGCGCAGCAGGGCCTTGTCGAGGATATCGGCGCGGTTGGTGGCGGCGAGT
>JAAWLQ010000426.1 GCA_022797995.1 Lachnospiraceae bacterium | reverse complement strand
GTACGGAGGCGGTCACACGGGCTGGAGCTGCGCCTGGCTGGTAAATCTGTATGCCAGACTCTGGGATGGAGAGAAGGCATGGGAGATGGTACAGAAGCTTCTGGGGAATTCTACTACCCTGAATTTGCTGGATAGTCACCCCATGGGGCGGGGAAGCGTATTCCAGATTGACGGGAACTTTGGCGCCTGTGCGGGAATCCTGGAAATGCTGGTACAATGTGACGAAAGCAGGGTAGCGCTGCTTCCCGCCTGTCCGGAGCTGTGGAAAGAAGGTAGGGTGAGCGGCGTAAAATTGCAGGGGAATGCCCTTCTGGACATGGCGTGGAAGGACGGCCGTGTCACAGAGTGCAGAATTAAGGCATTAAGCGACTGGACGCGGACGCTGAAATGGAACGGGAAGGAGCAGGAGATATGTCTGAAAGCCGGGGAAGAAGTGAAAAGGTAGAGAACTATAAAACCATAGAAAGGAATGGAACAGACTATGGTGTTGGAACAGGAAAAAATATATACGATAGAGGACATCTATGCCCTTCCGGATGGAAGAAGGGCTGAGCTGATTGACGGAAAAATGTATATGATGGCTCCGCCAAACACGGTACATCAAAGGATATCCTATACACTCGCCAGAAAAATCTCGGACTACATCGACAGGAAAAATGGTAATTGTGAAGTGTTTCTTGCCCCATTTGCCGTATTCCTGAATCAGGATAACAAAAATTATGTTGAGCCGGATATTTCTGTGATATGTGACAAATCAAAATTGACTGAACTGGGCTGTAATGGCGCTCCAGACTGGGTGATAGAGGTAACTTCTCCCTCCAACCCACAAAATGATTATGGGATCAAATTGTTTAAATATCGCACCGCAGGTGTCAGGGAATATTGGATCGTGAATCCGCAAAAGAAATCCATTATGGTACATGACCTGGAGAATGAGAAAAAGTCGAACCAATATACTTTTGAAGAGGATGTGCCTGTCTGCATTTATGAGGATTTACACATCTGTATCTCCAGTCTGTTATGACGCTTCCCTGACAAATTCCCGGCGATAAATGTGGGTATGAGTTTTCCAGGAAATCCGGATAAAGGGGCTTTTTAACAGCCCCTTACAATTAGATTCCGGCCTGAATAATTCTATAAAGCCTGTCAGATCATACCTTCTTTCAACACATCATGGTCACGCAGCACCTTCTCGATTACGGTTCCTTTGATGAAATGGAGGAGCGGTTTTTTCAGTGCGTTTAAAGGACCGGGCAGTTCGATTTCCAGCGGGGACTTGCCATCCATAAGCTTTACGCTGCTGTCCAGCAGCTCGCGGATGTCATAGACACTGCCCCAGACCTCGGGTACTCCTCTGTCCACGCCCAGTAGTCCGTATACGGCTTCCATGGCGGTACGCACGGAATATTCTGTGGTGAAGACTGTGTCTCTGGGGGTCTCTGCAAACTGTCCCAGGAAAGCGAAATTCACACAGCCGTCAGGAATGACATCGGGACGGTCGCCTTTGGTTCTGGGCATGAAGAAGGCGGTGATATAGGGCATCATGGTGGGAACGCAGACGGCGCTGTGCTCAGCCAGCTCAGGAATCTCTTCCGCAGGCACACCCATATGATACAGCCATTCTTCCGTGATTTCTTTTCCCGTGCATTCCCGCATGGGCTTCTTCACATAATCGCCGGGTACATCTGTAAACAGGCCATACACCCAGACGCAGACTTTTTCTTTATCCTGTTCTTTGAACTGGCCCTGTCTGTTGATGGTCCAGCTTAAGAGCCAGGAGGAATCCTTACAGCTGACGATACCGCCGGTGACAACCCTGCCGCTTCTGGGGTCACGTTTGCAGATATCGGTGATGTAGGGCAGAATCTTATCGTCCAGAGTGGTGACAGTAGCGGATTCCCAGTTGGTCTTCGCCACATCGGAACAGAATTTTTCCGGATGGCCGAAAGAGGAATCCTGCCTGGCGATATTTTTCCACAGACTCCAGCAGCCGCTGGTGCGCACTTCCGCATCTCCGTTGGGGGCGTGATTCTGGTCGCCGTAAATGGTACCTTCCGTACAGCTTCCGTTGGTGACGAATACCAGGTCGTTTTCCGTGAGCATGATGCCTTCTTCCACACCTTTGACCTTACATTCAATGGCTTTGGCCACTTTTTTTCCGCCTTCTTTTTCGAAGATAACATTGGTCACTTCCGTGTTGAAACGGAAATCCACCCCTGCCGCCTCCAGATATTTCTGCATGGGCAGAATCAGGGATTCATACTGATTGTATTTGGTGAATTTCAGGGCGCTGAAATCCGGCAGACCCGCAATGTGGTGGATGAATCTCTGGAAATACAGCTTCATTTCCAACGCGCTGTGCCAGTTTTCAAAGGCGAACATAGTCCTCCAGTACAGCCAGAAGGTGGAATCGAAGACTTCTTCATCAAATACATCCTCGATGGTTTTGTCGTACAGGTCCTCGTCTCTGGTCATGAACAGCTTCATGATTTCCATGCAGCCCTTCTGGCTTAAGTTAAATTTGCCGTCTGTGTGGGCGTCCTGACCCCGGTTCTCTGTGGCACGGCAGAGGGAGTAGTTGGGGTCTTCCTTGTTCAACCAGTAGTATTCGTCCAGCACGGACACACCGGGAGTCTCCAGGGAGGGGATACTGCGGAAGAGGTCCCAGAGACATTCAAAATGGTTCTCCATTTCCCGGCCGCCTCTCATGATGTAGCCTCTGGTGGCGTCATAGATGCCGTCGCAGGCGCCGCCGGCAATGTCCATGGATTCCAGAATGTGAATGTGGGAACCGGGCATCTGGCCGTCTCTCACCAGGAAACAGGCCGCCGCCAGGGAAGCCAGACCGCTGCCCACAATGTACGCGTTTTTCTCCTCCACACCTTCGGGCTTCCGGGGTCTTGCGAAGGCTTCATAGTTACCGTTGGTATAGTAGATGCCCTTGCTGTTCTTTTCGTGCTTTCCGAGTTCAGTGTTGCGGTACTCTGCTTTCAAGGCGGAAGAAGCTGCTTTCTTTTGGGCTGTTGTCTGTGCCGCTTTATGTTTTTTTGCCGCGATTGCCGCCGCGCCTGCTCCTGCGGCTAATGCCGCCACGCCGAGTGTGAGATTTTTATTTTTCGCCATATGTTTATCCATCCTTTCCGAACTGTTTTTGTCCCGGAACGAACCGGGGATTTTGTGTTCCTTGTGAACATAAGAATAACGCGTCCGGATGGAATTTCCAATTTACAAACCGGGCTAAATGATAAAAAACTTATCATCCGGCCCGGTTTGATAAAAATGAATCCATTACTTTTGTGATTGTTCAAAATTATGGATGGAGTTTGCGATATTGCCCCGCAGGACAATGCCGATTCTGCGTGTGATTTCCACATAATCCGCTTTCATACCCTGGGCAATCCAGTCCAGCATGATTCCAACGAATCCATACTTGTAAAATTCGGCGATGAAGGTCTTGTCCTCCTCTGCCAGCGGGATGTCCCCGCATTTCTCGTCCACAACCCGGGCAATCAGGCTGTAGGTGAGCTTGTAGAGGTAGCTTTCAATTTTATCCTTACTGACACAGCGGTATACATTCAGAATAAAAGGCTTATTCTCCAGCACGGCTTCGAAGATCTGGCACAGCCCTTCCTGCCAGGTGTCATAGGTCTTCTTGTCCTGAAGCGCCCGTTTCCC
>JAAWLQ010000425.1 GCA_022797995.1 Lachnospiraceae bacterium | reverse complement strand
CGGACCATGTGCTGCTGATGACTTATGAATGGGGGTACACCTACGGCCCTCCCATGGCGGTGGCGCCCCTCAATCAGGTGCGAAGAGTGGTGGAGTATGCGTTGACGGAAATCCCGGCAGCAAAAATTGACCTGGGAATTCCCAATTACGGATACGACTGGCCCCTTCCATATGTGAGAGGGTTGACCAAAGCAGTCACTCTGGGAAATGTGGAGGCTGTGCGCCTTGCCGTGGAACAGGGGGCGGAAATCAGGTTTGACCAGGTGGCCGAAAGCCCTTATTTTACTTATGTCAGTGTGGGCGTTTCTCATGAGGTATGGTTTGAAGATGTGCGGAGCCTGCAGGCAAAGTTCAGGCTGATTCAGGAGTACCAGCTGAGGGGCTGCGGGTACTGGCAGATTATGAAGTGGTTTCGCGCCAACTGGCTTCTGCTGCAAAATCAGTTTTACATTTTGAAGTAATGGAATATATGTCGGGACTGCTGTGTATAGAATTCTGTGAATTTATTGAATCACTGATCTTGTGAATGTTCTTTTCGCAATGCGGTTCTCTGTGCATCTGTTTCATTGGATAGTAATCAGACAGTTGAATAGGCAGACAACTCAGGCTGGCTTCGTTGACAGGGACCGCGTTCTATAATACAATATTTTTATAGTTCTCTGACCGGCCATAGTCGGCCGGGGAATATGAAAACAGGGAAACGTGCAGGCATGAGGTCCGGCTGCTGAATGGCTGCCAAATGGCGGAGGTGAACAGTATGAGAATGTACGACATTATCATGAAGAAACGAAACGGAGGCGAGCTCTCCACAGAGGAAATCAATTTCTTTGTGGAGGGGTACACGAAGGGAGAGATTCCGGATTATCAGGTGTCCGCCCTGATGATGGCCATATATTTCCGGAAGATGACGGAGCGGGGGACGCTGGCGCTTACCATGGCCATGGCCGGCAGCGGAGATATGCTGGACTTATCGGAGATTCAGGGCATCAAAGTGGATAAGCACAGCACGGGAGGCGTGGGCGACAAGACTTCGCTGGCACTGGCTCCCATGGTGGCGGCCTGCGGCATACCTGTGGCGAAAATGAGCGGCCGGGGCCTGGGACATACGGGAGGAACCATCGACAAGCTGGAGAGCTTTCCGGGATTTACCACCGCTCTCACCAGACAGCAGTTTATCGAGAATGTGAATCGGATCGGCATTGCCATCATGGGCCAGACCGCAGACCTGGCCCCCGCGGACAAAAAGCTCTATGCCCTTCGGGATGTGACCGCCACGGTGGATAATATGTCCCTGATTGCCAGTTCCATTATGAGTAAAAAGCTGGCGGCCGGGGCGGATGCCATTGTGCTGGATGTGAAGACAGGAAGCGGCGCGTTCATGAAGGCGGAAGCAGATGCAAGGGCGCTGGCGGAAGAGATGGTGAAGATAGGAAAGAACGCCGGCCGCCGGACCATCGCCGTGATTTCCGATATGGACCAGCCTCTGGGCTATGCGGTGGGTAACGCCCTGGAGGTAAAGGAAGCCATTGCCACTCTGCAGGGAAAGGGCCCGGCGGATTTTGTGGAGCTGTGCCTCACATTGGGAAGCAGGATGCTCATAGCCGGAGGAAAAGCGGAGACAGTGGAAGAGGCGCAGGAGAAGCTGCGGAAGGTGATTGCCGACGGCAGCGCATTGAAAAAGCTTGCGGAATTCGTGGAAGCTCAGGGAGGCAACGCAGATGCCGTATACGATGCGGAGCTGCTGCCGGAGGCGAAGATTGTCCGTCCCATTCCGGCGCCTGTAAGCGGCTACATAAATCATATTACCTGTGATGAGGTGGGAATCTGTTCCCTGCTTTTAGGAGGCGGCCGGGAGACAAAGGAAAGTGAGATTGATCTGTCCGTTGGTCTGGTCTTATGTAAAAAGGTGGGAGACTATGTGGAGGCCGGAGAGCCTCTGGCAATGCTTCATGCCAATGACGAAACCAAAGCGGAGGAGGCGAAGCTAAGGTACATAAAAGCCTGCGCCATTCTGGATACCCCGCCGGAGAAAGTGCCTTTCATTAAGGCAGTAATTGATTGAAGCTTCCGGGGGTGCGGGGCATAGTTTTTCATCAGCGTTAATATAATGAGAACATGAAGAAAAACAGTGACCGCAATCAGAAAAACGAAGCAAAAAGAAGTGAATCAAAGAGAGAAGCCATCATCGAATCCCTGAAGCTTCCAAAGGATATCTGCATGGGAGCCTTAAAAGTGACTCTGACAGGAAACCGGGAGGCGTGGATTGAGAACTACCGGGGTATTCTGGAGTATACGGAGAGCCTGATACTGCTCCAGGCGAAGACCTGTCAGGTCTGCTTTGAGGGCACCGGGCTTACCGTGGACTACTATACCAATGAAGACATGAAAATCAGCGGCTGCATCAGCTGTATCAGGTATATCTGAGCCGCGTTAAAATGAGCTTTTTTGCTCAATTTATGACAATAGAATGCAGGCATTCTATTGTATGTGTGCATCATGTCACAGTTTACGGCAGGGCCGTGAACTGTAACAGAAAACGGGTAACAGGGAGAAGAGGATAGGCCATGATTAAATTTCTCAAGTATATCAGGGGATATCTGCGTATCCGCATAGGGGGATTTTCGCCGGAGCGTTTCATGAATCTGTGCAGTAATAAGGGAATTCTGCTGTGGGATATTGTCCGGGAGGGCGATGTCTATTACATGAATATCAGCCTGAAGGGATTCTGGGAGCTTCGGCCGATATTGAGGAAAACGGGGACAAGGGTAGCCGTATTGGAGAGATATGGGCTGCCCTTTTTTCTGCCTGAACTGATGAGGCGAAAGGTGTTCATACTGGGACTGTTTCTGGCGCTGGCCTTTTGGATTATGTCGTCTTTTTATATATGGGATATAAGGCTTACGGGTAATTATCAGATTACGGAGGACGTCTTTGAAAGCTTTCTGAAGGAAAACGAAGTGCGGGTGGGAATGCGGATAGACTCCCTGGACATCGAGGAACTGGAAAAGCAGATACGCCGGGCGTTTCCGCAGATTACCTGGGCTTCCGCGAAGCTGAGCGGCACGAAACTGCTGATAGAGATCAAGGAAAACGATGCGCCGATTGTAGTGGAGAAGCCGGAAACCACTTCAGGGACAGATCTGATTGCCGAATATGACGGAACGATAACGGCAATGATTGTCAGAAGCGGCGTGCCCAAAGCAGCCATCGGAGATACCGTGGAGAAAGGGGCGATTCTGGTGGAAGGCAGAGTCCCGGTCTATAATGAGGACCAGACGATAAAGGAGTATTACTATGTGGATGCGGATGCGGATATTCTGCTGGAGCATGCCGTCACCTTTACGGAAAGCCTTCCCTGTGATTATATCAAAAAAGAATATACGGGAAGAGAGAAGACAAGTCACTATCTGAAGATGGGGGAGAAGACTTACAAACTGCCGGAGGATCCGCCTTTTCTGGTATATGATAGTCTGATCAGGGAAAGCAGACCACTGGCTTTTGAGAAACTGTCCGTTCCCATATTCTGGGGGGAAGTGACCAAAAGAGAATATCAGAATGTGGAATACAAATATTCTCTCGAAGAGGCGAAAATACTTCTTAATCAAAAATTAATGGATTTTCTTACAGATTTAGAGGAAAAAGGGGTACAAATTATTGAAAAAGATGTTAAAATAGA
>JAAWLQ010000424.1 GCA_022797995.1 Lachnospiraceae bacterium | reverse complement strand
CCCAGGCCGCTCTCCACCACATCCGGGTAGATGGTTCCCTGCACCAGGAAGTCCACGGCGCCTATCTTTCTCGCCTCTTCCTCGAATACCCGGATGAATTCTTCCCCTATAATCTTCCGCTTTTTCTCCGGTTCGGACACGCCTGCAAGCTTATCATAAAAGCGCTCCTGTGCATTTACCCGGATAAAGTTCAGATCATATTCTCCTTCCGGCCCGAAGACGGCTTCCACCTCATCCCCTTCGTTTTTCCGGAGCAGGCCATGATCCACGAACACACAGGTCAGCTGCTTTCCCACAGCTCTGGACAGTAAAACTGCCGCCACGGAAGAATCCACCCCGCCGCTCAGGGCACAGAGCACCCTGCCGCAGCCCACTTTGGCACGAATGGCCCTGATATTCTCTTCCACAAAGGCATCCATCCGCCAGTCGCCGCTGCAGCCACAGATATGCCGCACAAAATTATACAGCATTTTAGAGCCTTCTACTGTGTGAAGGACTTCCGGGTGGAACTGGATTGCATACAGATTCCGCTCCGGACACTCCGCCGCTGCCACAGGGCAGTTTGCTGTGGCGGCAACCGTCCGGAAGCCGGGAGCCGTTTCGGCAATGTAGTCAAAATGACTCATCCAACAGATGGTGTGGGGCGTCACATCCGTAAACAGTCTGGAGCTTACATCCACATCCACCTCTGTCTTGCCGTATTCCTGCATGGCCGCTCTGGCCACCTTCCCGCCCAGCATATGCATCATCAGCTGAGCGCCATAGCACAGTCCCAGCACAGGAATGCCGAGGTCAAACAATTCCGGAGAGCAGGAGGCCGCTCCCTCTTCATAGCAGCTGCTGGGCCCCCCTGTCAGAATAATCCCCTTAGGATGCATCTCTTTTATCTTCTCCAGCTCTGTCCTGTAAGAATATATTTCACAATACACATTACACTCTCTGACGCGTCTGGCTATCAGTTGATTATATTGTCCGCCAAAATCAATGACGATTACCAGTTCCTTTTCCATCTTTCCTCCTCTGTTTTGCCCACTCTCAACCCTGCCTGCTCCATTCTTCTCAGGCGGCTTCGTCTCTGCCTTTTCCGTCCTCCAAATCATCCCACATACACCCAAAGCCTGCCCGCATGATTCACACCTCAAACATACTGCTTCATCGGCAATCTTCACGGAGCATGTCCCTGCAAAAAAATCGTGCAGCCATCCTTCCGGACTGCTACCATTATAAAACAGAGGAAGTTGCAAGGCAAGTACAATTCTCTTGCAAATTCCCCTTTTCCATTCTATAATAGAACTCTGATAATAGAATCTTATCCTAGATTCTATTATATAACTTTGATAATAGAATCTTATCCTAGATTCTATTATATAATTTCGATAATAGAATCTTGTCTTAGATTCTATTATATAATTTCGATAATAGAATCTTATCTTAGATTCTATTATATAATTTCGATAATAGAATCTTATCCTAGATTCTATTATATAACTTTGACATCGGTTCCGGGAGGAGTGCGGCCACACGCCGTATTGTCGGTGTCCAGGTGCACACACAATGAATATCCTGTGGAACACGCGACAGCCGGTGTCAATCTGCAAAAATATGACATTCTTTCCGACCTGCGGGATCAGCTTTCATCCTGCAGAATCCTGCCCTCGCTTCCGGTATTTTTCTCTTCCTCCGTTTTTCCCTGCCCTTCGTTTCTCTGAACACTTGCATTTCCGTTTTCGCCGGAGTCTGCTCCTCCGTTCTCATTTCCGCCCTCCACCAGGTCCGAAAGCGGTCTGAATGTATAGCCCATCTCTTCCCATTTTGTCAGTAATTCATCCATGATTTCACCGTTTGTCTTTGAAGTACTGTGCAGCAATACAATAGCACCTGGATGAATGCGCTTCGTCAGCTTCTCAAAGGCTTCCTCATGGCTGGGCTGATCATCCTGATTCCAGTCCACATAGGCCAGGCTCCAGAAGAAAGTGGAATACCCCAGCTCCTTCGCCATCTGCAGATTGGCGGTGCTGTACTTGCCCTGAGGCGGCCTGTAATACATGGCCAGCTCCGTTCCTGTCGTCTCTTTAAACAGAGAAGCGACGTCTTCCATCTCCTTCTGAAAAGATGCCTTATCGGAAATTTTCGACATGTCAGGATGATGATATGTATGATTTCCCACGCTGTGATTTTCGGCCACCATGCGTTTTACGATATCCGGAGCGGACTCCAGGAAATGTCCCACCACGAAGAAGGTGGCCGGGGCATTATGCTTTTTCAGAGCGTCCAGAATCGGTTCGGTATTCCCGTTCTCATAGCCACAGTCAAAGGTCAGATAGATCACTTTCTCTTCCCCTTCTCCGCAGAAGTAAGTATCGTATTTTTTCAGCTCCGCCGCAGAGGCATTTCCCGTGGGCTTCTGTCCCTCTCCGCCGAAGCCCAGCCCCCAGTTCTCACTCTCCGCCATGGCTGGTGCGGAAGTCAGCTGCATTTCTCCGATGACTTCGGCCGCGGCTCTGCCCAGGAAAAACATGGCACACAGAAAAACAAACGTGGGAATTGCCTTCTGCCAGTCCCATTTGCCGGGCTGGGCAATCCGCCGCACAACATCCTTCACATAAATTGTTTTCATTTCCCTCTCTCCATTTTTGCCCTGTCTTCTGCCGGAAGGCAGGGATATGTTCTATAATAATATATGAAGGGAGGGCTTAGCCAGATTCCACAGAGACATGCACAATATGGCTTTCACTGCATACATTTGCATTCCAGCATCACACCTAAATTACCTCATCAAAAGCTCCCTTAACATGCAACTGCCCATATCTCACTGTTGTCAAGCCAGTATAACTCAATGTTAATAGCCCTATGTTCATTATGTATGGCAGTACTGACTTTCATTTCTTTATATGTCATGTCTTCCTGTCATGGCTCTGGTAATACGCGCCGCACGCGCTCCGGTTCTGCCTGAAAGGTATTTCTCCCATGCCACAAAATATCGCAAAGTCTCGCAAAATTGCATAGTAATGTGTCCCATGGATACATTGCAATTATTGACTTTGCAACAAGGGGTGTCTGAACTGTTACATCGCATCACAGAATATATCAGAAAAAATCGAATTTTTGTATCACATTCCTGACAATTCTGATAAAATAGAAAATAATACAAGTCCATAACAATCTAAAAAGGAGGCACTAATTTTATGAAAATCCTGAAAAACTTTTCCTGCCTGACTCGGGACCAGGTCAAACTTGCCACAGATCTGTATATGCCCGACCAGGACGGCGCATATCCCCTTATCCTTATGCGTACTCCCTATGGCAAAGAGGGAATTGCACAGGATCCTCTCTATGGGCATTATCCCGAATTCGTTGAAGCTGGCTATATCGTGGCCGTTCAGGACTGCCGGGGTACATGTGCCTCGGAGGGAAAGCTGAATTTAAACGGCGCGAATGAACATAATGATGGCTATGATGCGGTAGAATTTCTTGCCGCTCAGTCCTTTTGTGACGGGAATGTGGGGATGTTCGGCCTCTCTTACTTCGGCTTCACCCAACTTGCCGCAGCGTCGGGCGCTCCCGCGCATTTAAAGGCAATCTGTCCTTTCATGTGCTGTTCTCTTTCCTCCTTCGGTACAAGCGCCATGCAAACCGTTGCAAGCTTTCATTTGGGCTGGGCCTATAACCAGCTGTTGGAGCATCCCGAGGAATAT
>JAAWLQ010000423.1 GCA_022797995.1 Lachnospiraceae bacterium | reverse complement strand
CGCTCGCCCTGAGGCCTGTCTGTCTGCGGTCTCTCGGTACGGAGCCTGTCGTTCTGGCCGCGCTCACCTCTGCCTCTGTCATTCTGAATTCTCTCACCCTGAAATCTGTCAGCCTGGCTTTTCTCGGTCTGAATTCTGTCGCTCTGAGGTTTGTCTGTCTGCGGCCTCTCGCTCTGACTTCTTTCGCCCTGCGCTCTGTCAGCCTGCGGCCTCTCGCTCTGACTTCTTTCACCCTGCGCTCTGTCAGTCTGTGGTCTCTCGGCCTGACTTCTTTCGCCCTGCACTCTGTCGGTCTGGTTCCTCTCCGTCTGCTCCTGCAGATTCTGCGGTCTGTCACTCTGAACCTTCTCGATCTGAGGCTGTTCCTCCCGCACCGGTCTCACTGCTGCCTGCTGCTCCTCCGGACGGACAGGTGTCTGAATTTTACGTTCCGTCTGCTCGGTTCTGGGCTTTGACGGCTGGGGCTTCGGAGGTACCATCTGCACCGAAGGTGTGGGAGACGGCGGCGTCAGCGGTTTGATTGGACGCACGGGTACCTTTGCCTGCGGTTTACGGTCGGCACGGTCATTGCGATTACTGTTCTGCGGTCTGCTCTGTCCGCTGCGGCCTGCCGCTCCTGCCGTGCCCTGCTTCGGCTTTCCCTGGGCGGGGCGCTGCTGCCCCTGCATCTTCGAATTCTGCGGATTGCTCACGAAAATGATCGTTTTCTTTTTCCTGGGAGCGTCACCCGCCCCGGCTTCCGTCGGTCTTGCCGGCTTTCCCGTTCCCTTCCCGGCGGATTTTACCGCTTCCTCTTTTCCGGGCATCTTAACCACCTCTTCTTTCGTCGTCCCCGAAGGGTTCATATCTTTTGCGGGCTCTTTCGGCGCCGCTTCCTTTATCTGTTCTTTCTTTTTCGGCGGCTCGTCTGAGGGCGCCCGGGAGACTGTTTTCTCCGTTCCCTTCCCCGCACCCTTTCCAAACGCCGCACGTACCAGTTCGGATGCCGATTCGTCAATGGAGCTCTGCGCCGCTTTTGCTTCGATTCCTTTTCCCTGCAGAAAGCCCAGTATATCTTTACTCTGCACTTCTAATTCTTTTGCCAGTTCATGTACCTTTATTTTCGCCATGCCTTCCTCCATTTCTGCCTAAACGGCGCTTTCCTTCTCTTTCAGTTGTTTGACAATCGCGTCCGCTAATCCCGCGTCACATACGCCCAACGATGACCGCAAATCTCTCCCGATGGCTCTTCCCAGCTCCGCTCCCGTCCCGTAATACTCCAGCGGAATGCCGTAGTAAGAGCACTTATCGGTAAACAGCTTCTTGGTATTGTTTGACGCATCCTCCGCAATGATTACCAGCATGGCGGAGCCTTTTCTAATTGCTTCCAGCGTCTGAAATTCACCGCTGACCAGATTGCGTCCTCTCATGGCAATTCCCAAAAGCGATAAAATCTTATTTTGTCTCAAGATTCTCAAACTCCTTTTCCAAAGTGTCATACACTTCATCCGGAATACCCATTTTAAAGGAACGCTCCAGGCCGTGATTCTTTCTGGCCTTCAGCAGACATTCCCTGCTTTTACAAACATATGCGCCTCTTCCGTTCTTTTTGCCTGTTACATCCAGACATATATCATTTTCGGCCGTCTTCAGGACACGCATCATGTCCCGCTTTCCTTTCATCTCACCGCAGCCTACGCACTGCCTCAAAGGAATTTTTTTCGCCATAAATTCTTTTACTCCTATATATCTTCGTCTGCCGGCTCCTCTGACTCTTCGTAATCTTCCCCATCCGTCAGATAATCCGTTTCTTCATATTCTTCCCCGTCAGTCAGTTCCTCCGACTCTTCATATTCCTCGTAATCGCCTTCTTCGTACTCATCATATTCATCGTAGTCTTCCTCGATGTAATCCTCGTACCGGAAGCCGGGCGCATCCTTTGCCTGAGTCTCCGACTTGATATCAATCTTGTAGCCTGTCAGTCTGGCGGCAAGCCTGGCGTTCTGCCCTTCCTTGCCGATAGCCAGGGACAGCTGATAATCGGGTACCACAACCTTTGCCGTCTTCTCGTCGGGATCCGCAAAAACGGCCACTATCTTCGCCGGGGACAGGGCATTCTGAATCAGATTGCCGGGATTGTCGTCCCAGTTCACGATGTCTATCTTCTCACCCCGCAGCTCATCCACAATGGCATTTACCCTGGCGCCGTTCATTCCGACACAGGCTCCCACCGCATCCACATTGGGATTGTTGCTCCACACGGCAATCTTTGTCCGGTTGCCCGCTTCTCTCGCAATACTCCTGATCTCCACCGTCCCGTCCTTAATCTCCGTAACCTCGGATTCAAACAGCCTCTTTACCAGCTCCGGATGGGTCCGACTCACATTGATCCGGGGTCCCTTCGGCGTATTTTTCACCTCCAGAATGTAAACCTTGATACGCTCCGTAGGCCGGAATACTTCTCCCTTCACCTGCTCGCTCTCATTCAGCATGGCATCCGCCTTCCCCAGGTTAATGCTGATATTTTTCCCGAGATAACGCTGCACCACGCCTGTGACCACATCTTTTTCCTTCTCATAATACTGATTATAGATAACGCTTCTCTCTTCTTCGCGGATTTTCTGTAAAATTACATTTTTGGCATTCTGGGTTGCGATACGTCCGAATTCCTTCGATTTGATCTCCACATGGAGCATATCGCCCACCTGCGCCGAGGAGGAAATCTCCCTTGCATCTTCCAGGGAAATCTGGAGGCATACATCCTCCACTTCATCTGCGGAAGCCATTACCTCTTTCTCCGCATATACCAGAAAATCACAGGTCTCCCGATCGATTTCCACATGTACGTTGTCCGCCTTGCCAAAATGGTTCTTGCAGGCGGTCAGCAGTGAATTTTCAATCGCCTCAAATAAGGTTTCCTTGCTGATTTCCTTCTCCCTTTCCAAAATGTCAAGAGCCTCCATTAATTCCTTGTTCATCATTTCCTCCATTCCGGCTGTCCGCCAATTCTGTATCTCCAGTATTCAAAGTTTTGTCCGTCCAAAAAGACATTTTCCTGATTCAATATTATTAAAAATCGATCGCCAGACGAATCACCGCAACATCTCCGCGGCTGAAGGTTCTGGGCGCCTCTTCCTCCATAATTGTGACACTGTCTTCGTCAAAGCGCTCCAGGATACCTGCAAATTCCCTGCATTTGTCCACAGGCCTGAACAGCCTGACTTCCACTTCCTGTCCCACGGCCAATGCCAGATGTCTGTCTTTTTTCAGTATGCGTCCAAGTCCCGGGCTGCTGACTTCCAGAATATAGGCATCCGCAATATAGTCCTCCCTGTCCAGTTCATCCGACAGGGCCCGGCTGACATTCTCGCAGTCCTGAATGTTCACACCCTCCGGCTTATCTATGTAAGCGCGCAGATAGTAATCACTGCCCTCCTTCACATATTCTATATCGTATATCGTCACGCCGTTCGCCTCCGCAATAGGCGCCAACAGCTTTTCTGTCCTTGTCTCATACTCTTCTCTGCGGGACATTTCCGGCCTCCTGCCATTTCCGCTTCCGTCTGCGGTCTGCCCGCGGCTAAAAGCTTCCAACATACAAGTAAGAGTGGCTTGCAGGCCACTCTTACTCTATCAATCATCATTACCGAAATACAGTGTAAACCCAAATTCAGGAAATGTCAATACTTTTTTACGGTTTCGCAGCAACATATTTTGCACTGACATACTATTCTAACAGATTATTTCAATTTGTAACAGCTTCCTCTC
>JAAWLQ010000422.1 GCA_022797995.1 Lachnospiraceae bacterium | reverse complement strand
CACAGTTGTCGCGGAAGAACTCCAGCACCTCCATGTCGTCCAGAATGTTGTACTCCTGTCCGTCTCTGTGGCCGATCAGCGCCTTGTCTCTGATCTCCGTTCCATGGTAGAATGCCATCAGCGCCGCCAGAGAGAAAGTCAGGCGGGCAGGCAGTTTACCGAATTTCTCCACATACCCCAGAAGGCTGGGCATGCATCTCGCCCTCCACTTGGACACGGAATTCAGAGAGATGGAAAGCAGCGCATGCTTTACGTAAGGATTGTTAAAACGGGTGATCACCGCCTCCGCAAATTCCTTCAGCTCTTCCTCGGGCAGGGTCAGCGTGGGAATCACTTCGTCGAAAATCGTCTTCGACATAAAGTTCCTGATATCCTCATCCTCCATGGACTGCTTCACAATATCATTGCCGCAGAGGTAGGAAGCCAGCACAAAGGAAGTATGTGCACCGTTCAGGATGCGAACCTTTCTCTGCTTGTAAGGCTTCTGATTGTCCGTGAAGATCACCGGAAGACCGGCCTCCGGCAGAGGCAGCTCGCCGCTGATATCCTTCGGGCTCTCGATTACCCAGAGTGCAAAGGGCTCGCCTGTCACCATGATGCGGTCCTCGTATCCCAGGGCTTTCCACTCTTCCTCTATGGTATCTCTGGGATAACCTGTGACAATGCGGTCCACCAGAGTGGAGGTAAACACACAGGCCTCCTCCACCCATGTCCGGAATTCATCGCCCAGATTCCACAGTTCGATAAACTGCATCACACATTTTTTCAGCATGATACCGTTGTCGTCAATGAGCTCTACCGGCAGCATCACAAGCCCCTTGCTCATATCCCCCTTGAAGGTCTCATATCTGTGATACAGAAATTTGGTCAGCTTCCCGGGGAACGTTTTGGGAGGATTCAGTTCGAATCTGTCTTCGGCGTCATACACAATGCCCGCCTCTGTGGTATTGGAGACCACAAACCTGAGCGTATCAATCTCGGCCAGCCCCATGTACTTGTCATACTCTCCATATGCGTCCACGGCGTCCGCCACACTAGTCACCTGTCTATTGAGAATCTTCGCCTCGCCGTCCACCATGCCCCGCAGAGATACGGTATACTGGCAGCCCTGCTGATGAAAGCTGTCAAGATTTCCGAAGTTGATGGGTTTGATCAGCACGATATCACCGTCAAATTTGCCCTGTTCGTTGGCAATGTCGATCATGTAATCCACAAATGCCCGGAGGAAATTGCCCTCCCCGAATTGCACCACTCTGATGGGTCTCTCTTTTTTGTTCGTCATTGCCCTGTTTAAAATCTCCATTTCCTCTCCCTTCCGTCCGCCTTCCGGACCTTCCATCCACCGCGTCCCACAGACCTTCCCCGGGGCACATCCCGCGCTTTTACAGTAAGTTGTTCCGTCCCTGGTCGCCCTTCATTTTTCGAACGTATTTTCGTTCTTCTTTAAAATGAGACTTATCTGGATGCGCTCTTTATGTAAGCGCTTACATCTTTTATTTTACAGCGGATTTTCTTTTTCGTCAATATAAAAATCATAATTGTTAAAAAAATATCTTGCAAAAAAACTCACATTTGCTATAATGCAGATAGAACTTTTTTGAAACTACTTACATGCTTACGAGGAAGGCCAATGACAATTTATGATATCTCCGAAAAAGCTGGTGTTTCGATTGCCACGGTTTCCCGGGTGCTGAATGGCAGCAAAAATGTCAGCGATAAAACCAGGCAGAAAGTGTTGGATGTCATTGACAGATATGAGTACACTCCCAATGCTTTCGCCAGAGGCCTGGGCCTGAATACCATGAAAACCATCGGCATCATGTGTGCGGACAGTTCCGATCTGTACCTTGCCAAGGCGGTCTATTACATTGAGCAGAAGCTTCGGGCCAACGGTTATGACAGTCTCCTCTGCTGTACGGGTTACGCACTGGAATCCAAAATTGCTTCCATGAATCTGCTGCTCACTAAAAAGGTGGACGGAATTATCCTGGCGGGCTCCAATTTTGCTTACGAAAAGGAAAGTGAGAACAAATATATTGCGGACGCCGCCGCGCAGATTCCCGTCATGCTTCTGAATGCGGCGCTGGATATTCCCAATGTGTACAGTGTGGTGTCAGATGACTTTACATCCATGTATAAAGCTACCCTGCAGATGATTCAGAGCGGGACAGAAGATATTTTGTATTTTTACAATTCCAATTCCTACAGCGGTAAACGCAAGCTGGCCGGTTATCTGGCCGCCATGGAAGAAAAGGAATGCGGAACGGACCCGCTGACGCAGTTTTATCAGGGTTCTCATGAAGATATTCACGCTATGACGGCATATTTACAGCGATTACATGACAGGGGAACGGTATTCCACGGCGTCATTGCCTCGGACGATGTGCTTGCTCTGGCCGCCGTCAGATATGCCCGTGAAAATAAGTACCGGATACCGGAAGATTTCTCTGTGCTGGGATACAACAATTCCATGCTGACGATCTGCTGCGAACCTGAGCTGACCAGTATCGACAATAAGCTGGAAATTCTCTGTCAGCACCTGATCACCACACTTCTGGGCGTGCTGGAGGGAAATGAGATGCCGAAGAAAACCGTATTTTCAGGGGAGATTATAAAAAGAGGTACCACAAAATGATCTTAAAGGAAAAAAAGATAAATTAAAATGAGGAATGGAGGACAAGACATGAAAGAATTTATGGACAAAGATTTCCTGTTGGAGTCGGAGACAGCCAAAAAGCTGTTCCATGATTACGCGGAGGGTACACCGGTGCTGGATTACCACTGCCATATCAACCCCAGGGAAATCGCGGAGGACAGACATTTCGACAACATCACGCAGGTATGGCTGGGAGGCGATCATTACAAATGGCGTCTCATGCGCTCCTTCGGCGTGGATGAGAAGTACATTACCGGAGATGCCTCCGATTATGAAAAGTTCTGCAAATGGGCGGAGTGCCTGGGTAAGGCCATCGGCAATCCCCTCTTCCACTGGAGCCATCTGGAGCTGCAAAGATATTTCGGCTACCACGGGGTATTGAATAAGAAGACGGCGGATGAAGTGTGGAAGCTCTGCAATGAGAAGCTGGCTCAGCCCTCCATGAGTGTCCGCAATCTGATCAAACAGAGCAATGTGACTCTGATCTGTACCACCGATGATCCTGTTGACACACTGGAATGGCATAAGAAAATTGCGGAAGACACTACCTTTGACGTGAAGGTTCTCCCTGCCTGGAGGCCTGACAAGGCAATGAACATTGAGAAGCCTGATTATCTGGATTATCTGGATCAGCTCTGTGAAGCTGCCGGCATGGTAGAAATCAACAGCTTTGCCGCTTTGAAAGAAGCGCTGAAGAAACGCATGGATTACTTTGCATCCATGGGCTGCTCTGTCTCAGACCACGCGCTGGAATACGTGATGTACTATCCTGCCAGCGATGATGAAATCGAAGCCATCTTCTTAAAGAGACTGAACAGAATGACCCCCACCAGAGAGGAACAGCTGAAATTCAAGACAGCCTTCATGATTTTCGTGGGCAGAGAATATCACAGACGCGACTGGGCCATGCAGCTTCATTTTGGCTGTAAGAGAGACAATAACACGAGAATGTTCGAAAAGCTGGGTCCCGACACCGGTTACGACTGCATCAACAACGATGCTCCCTCCGCACAGATGGCAGATTTCCTGGATGCGCTGTGCAAAACGGATGAGCTGACACGCCCAAAGGTGTTCCACAAAATTGTTCATTTAT
>JAAWLQ010000421.1 GCA_022797995.1 Lachnospiraceae bacterium | reverse complement strand
TCTGTCGAACTGCATGCCTTCCACCAGGTCAAGCTCGGTCTGCATGGTCTTGGACTCTTCGATGGTGATGACACCGTCTCCGCTGACCTTCTCCATGGCGTCCGCCACCAGCTGTCCTACCTCTTCATCCCCTGCGGAGATAGCTGCGACTCTGGCGATGTGCTCCTTGCCGTTTACCTTCTGGCTCATTTTGGAAATGGCTTCCACCGCACAGTTGGTGGCTTTCTTCATTCCTTTTCTCAGAATGATGGGATTGGCGCCGGCCGCCAGGTTCTTGATTCCTGCGTTCACCATTGCCTGGGCCAGAACGGTGGCGGTAGTGGTTCCGTCGCCGGCCACGTCGTTGGTCTTGGTAGCCACTTCCTTCACCAGCTGGGCGCCCATGTTCTCAAATGCGTCCGCCAGCTCGATTTCCTTTGCGATGGTCACACCGTCATTGGTAATCAGGGGTGCGCCAAAGGATTTGTCCAATACCACATTTCTTCCTTTCGGTCCAAGGGTTACTCTCACGGTGTCGCTCAGCTGGTTGACACCTGACTCTAATGCCGCACGGGCTTCCGCTCCGTATTTGATCTCTTTTGCCATGATGATTATGCCTCCATTTTCTATTATTGGTTATAAAAATTTGCAGCTGCTGATAACTTTCGTTTCCTAATTGTTAATAACCGCCAGAATGTCATTCTGCTTTACAATGATGAATTCTTCCTCGTCAAGCTTCACTTCTGTGCCCGCATACTTGGAATAAATCACATTGTCGCCCACCTTTACTTCCATCTTGACTTCCTTGCCGTCCACCATGCCTCCGGGGCCTACCGCCACAACCTCAGCCTGCTGGGGCTTCTCCTTGCTCTGTCCGGGAAGAACGATACCGGATTTCGTAGTCTCTTCTGCAACTAACTGCTTTAACACAACTCTGTCACCTAAAGGTACTAACTTCATGATAATTGCCTCCTATTGTTAAGCTTATTCTTTGTTAGCACTCTTTTAGTATGAGTGCTAATCACTAGAACATATAATAGTTTTATATGGAAGTCTTTGCAAACATATTCACAGAAAACCAAACTTCGATATCTCTTCTTTCCTCCTGATATCTCATTTTTACTCACTTTACCTCACTTTAATCCCTGTCCGCTGATTTAATATTTATTTTAGATTTTCTTTTTTGTATAAAATCTTCTGCTCAATCTGCCGATATATAGAGTATAAAAGATATTGACACTGTTGAAATATACATCCAGGGAGGGATTAAAGGAGCAAACGGAATTGAACTTCAAACCTATTTCAAAGTGTACCCGGTTCAGATGGTTGTCAGTATGCCCAGACTGAAAAAGGAAAAAAGGGAATCCGAACCACAGGAATCCCGAAAATCTTCAAATAGCTTTTTCCACATTCTGCTGGACAAAGCAGCGGAAACGGAAGCGCCGGATGACTGCTATACCGTGACTTATGACAGGAACAGCAGACTTCAGACATTCCAGTACCGCCGCAAAGAGTACACCTTCTGAAACCCACAGAGGCTGCCGCAAATGTACCTGCCCACGACAGAGCTTTTCCCTTCGAAAAGTGCCCTGTCCCCGGCGGAATGCATCCTGCGACAGCCTCCTGTGTTTCTTTTCTGTGTCTCTTCAATGGTACTGTTTCATTTCCTCTTCTTGTCGCAACAGTTCAGACAGGACACTGAACTGTTACCTCCTGTCAAATCTGTCAGCTGCACTTAATCTCCAGATATCCCAGCAGCTTCGACATATCATACTCTTCCAGAACACCTAAGTTGGAATCATAATACTTTCCGTCATAATGAATCAGATAATGGCAGAAACGTCCCATTTTCTCCATCATAATACAGCATTTCGGAAGCACCGCACTGCGCCCTTCCGTATAATTAATCACATCGCTGTGGTCAATCCCGTAATAGTTCAGCGCCGAAATCATCCGTCCCATGGTGGCCTGCCACTCACGGCAGTCCATTACGCTGATCACCTCCGCGATGGTATTCCCGGCCAGCATGGCCACACAGGCCTGCCCGCAGAGCCCGTCCTCCGGCTGAATAATCACCTTCATGCTGTCGATTTCCCGAATGGGATGTTCAAAATCATAAGGACTGTTCTGGTCCATGCGGATCAGACTGCCCGTGATATGCAGCAGGATTTTATGAGTCACACCCGGTTCCACATTCACCGCATCATTGTCCGCAATATGAATCTCGTAATTTCCTTTGTCCAGCGGAAGCAGCTCGCAGTCTATAATCCGATTGTCCAGCACTACCTCGCCCTGGATGACATCCCTGTGTTTACTGACTTCCCATACGTTAAAAGGCACGCGAATCATATAACCGTTTTCCTTTTTCTCCACCACCGACTCAAAAAAATATCTCATAAATATCTTACCTCCGCTCCGGACCTGCTGTCCCTGTTATCAGAAACCAAGCTTATTGTATCAAATTCCGCCGTATTTGAAAACTCTTTTTCGGTAAGTTAAAAAATAAACAATTCAGGAGCTTCTCCTGGCCTGGGAAGGGGATATCCCATAACGTTTTTTAAACAGTTTGCTGAAATGGTACGCATCGTCATAGCCGACGGTGGCCGCCACCTCCTGAATGCTCCCCTGATAGCCGTTTTCCAGAAGCTCTCTGGCCTTCTCCAGGCGGATATTGATCAGATGTCGTATAGGAGTATTCCCTGTCTCGCTCTTAAAAATCCTGGAAATGTAAAAAGAGCTGAGATACATATTCTCTGCGATCTGGTCGAGGGAAATCTTCTCGCTGTAATGGTCCTCTATATAATCTATGATCTGCTCCACCACATATTTTTTATTGGCGGACTCGAACGCACAGCCTTTTGGTCTCTCCATTGGCTCACATTGCTCTCTGATCACCAGAAGCAGCATCTGAATGAGATAGGATTTCAGCATAAAATACCGTCCCTGCCTGCGGACGGCATTCTCCGCCTCCATGGAGGAACAGATTTTAAAAAGTCTCTGGCTCATCTCGCCCGCCGTATGGAAAATACATTCTCCATTGGGCAGCGGCATGTAGTTGGCGGGACATCCGGTAATGTGAATGTCAGAAAAACCTACGAAAAACTCCGTCGTCGGGACATCCACCTCCGGACAGATCAACGCCTGATGTCTGACGCCGGGATTAATGATTAGTAAGTCCCCTTCACGAATGTCATATATTTTATTCTCAATACGATATTTCCCCTCGCCGGAGAGAATATAGGCCATCTCCAGATGTTCATGGCTGTGGTATTCCGGCTTTCCGCAGTTTTTGCCTCTTGTTCCCTTCCAGATAAACAGAAATGTGGGATCCATTTCTTCCACGGATATTGCGGCACTTTGTTGTATTTGCATTTTGTCCTCCGTTTCCCCTTTTTGTTATTTTACCCGTTTTTACCTCAAAAGTAAAACATATTTTGAAATTGGGAATTCGCGTTTAATTCACAACGGACGCAGTCTCGTGCAAGGACCTTTATGGTCCTGAAGCCTAAGTCGGGATTCCTGCAATAATTTACAGAGGTCTGCTACTAAAGTCCAAGTTCCCGCAATAATTTACAAGGGTCTGCCTCTAAAGTTCAGGTTCCTGCAATAATTTACAGGGGTCTGCCGCTAAAGTCCAGGTTCCTGCAATAATTTACAGGGGTCTGCCGCTAATGTCCAGTTTATCGCAGCGAGTCGGGTTTAAAGCGAAGGTCCGGCAGAGGAGGCCGGGGGCTCTTTCCTCGGCAGGGGTAACGCGCCGATGAACTAACTGCCAACAGAAAC
>JAAWLQ010000420.1 GCA_022797995.1 Lachnospiraceae bacterium | reverse complement strand
ATGCGGAAACGGCTGATGAGATCATGCAGTGTCTGGGCCTGACGAGACAATTCCCCGGAAACCGAGGCACTTCTTTCCGCGGCTACGGAATTGTTCTGAACCACTGCGGAGATCTCCTTGATTCCGCTCTCAACCAACAGAGTCATCTCGGACTGGCGGACACTGGCAGCCGCAATCTCATCCATCAGTGTCTTGATGGACTGGATACAGTCACTGATAATCTGCATGGCGGACACGGCCTGATCTGTGGACTCCGTTCCGCTCTTTGCACTCTCTATCGACTGGCTGATAAGGTCGTTGGTATTTTTCGCGGCTTCCGCAGATTTTGCCGCCAGACTCCGGACCTCGTCCGCCACCACCGAGAAGCCTCTTCCCGCCTCTCCGGCCCGGGCGGCCTCCACGGCGGCATTCAGCGCCAGGATATTGGTCTGGAATGCGATATCCTCTATGGTCTTAATAATGGTACCGATCTGGGTGGAGGACTGGTTGATGTCCCTGGTAGCCGAAGTCAGCTGCTCCATCTTGGTGTCCGCCTCCGCCGCATAGCCGGCGGCCCGGTCCACCAGTTCGCTGGCACTGCCGCAGCGGACAGTGCTGGTCTGAATCTGCGTGGTAATGTCTGTCACATTTGTGATAAGCTCATCCACAGAGGCGGACTGTTCCGTGGTCCCCTGGGCCAGTGCCTGAGCGCTGGAAGACACCCTTTCCGCACCGTCATTTACCTGACCTGCCACCTGGGAAATGTCGCGGATAATATCCACAAGATTGGCATGAATCGTGATAAGGCTTGTGGACAGAGCTTTGAAATCGCCGATATAATAGGATTCGTTTGCTCTGGTATCAATGGCGAGATTGCCGTCTGCCATCTCACCCAGGATCCGGCTCACATCGTCAATGGTTTTTCGCAGGCAGCTGCAGACCCGGTGGGTGGTCTGGGCAATCATGCCGATCTCGTCCGAACGGTTATAAAAAGGTTCCAGCTCCTGATCGGCGGAGAGATTCAGATCTCCCAGACAACCGATAGCCCGCTCCACGGTCATCAGGTCTCTGCCTTCCCGGCGGAGCATCAAAAGCGTAACCAGAATGACGCCGGCAGCCATAACCGCACACAGCGCGCCTACCAGAACCCGCACATTTGTCACAGAGCCGTAAACCTCCGCTTCATTGTCCCGAACCATGAAGACCCAGCCCCGGTCCTTCAGATATTTATATACCACCAGCTGTCTGACTCCCTTTTCATCCTGATAGGAATAGGTGTTGGCCTGGGTGTTGCCGTCCGCCTGAATGCGCCGGATAATTTCCTGATATCCCGCATCCGCGGTCTCAGTATTCAGAAGTGTATCATCCTCGTGATAAAGATAGACCCCTGAATCCACATTCAGGAACACATACTCGCTGTCAGGCAGTCCCTTGATATCCAGGTTCAGCAGCGAGTCCATGAGATGACTGGCATAGACGCCGGCTCCCACATAACCGATACACTTCTGTCCCTCGAAGATGGGATAATACATGGACAGAATCATGCTGCCGGTACCGGGAGACTTCATAATCCCCAGATTCGTCAGTTCCTCCCGGGCCAGAATCGTATCCTGAAAGGTTGCCAGCGAATCTCCTGACCGGGTGGTTATGCCAATGGCGCTCTGCGTGGTATGCGTCAGTACATGGGTGTCCGGTGTGGCAATATAGAGCCCTTCAAACACGCCCTTGATGGCGGCAAACTCTTCCGTATATTTCTGAGCCTGCTCCAGCAGCACAGGGTCCTCCGGGTTTAAAAGCAACCCGCGGACTTCGCTGCCGAGGGCAAAGGCAGTCATATATTCCTCTGCGGAAAGCACATATTCGTCAATAATCGCGGCTCTGGACTCCACGGCATCAGTCATCTGGTTTGTGATATCATTTTTGACCATAGAAGCGGCGTTGGTAGACACCACCAGCCAGAGCAGGGTCATCCCCACCAGAGTGATAACAGTTGTAATAACTCCGATTCGCGTGGCAAGTTTTTTATTTTCTATGAAACCCATAAAAACACTCCTCCAATTGAAGAAATTTCGTAGATACTACCCTATTAATATAATATATTTTTTCCCGATTTTCAACAATTTCCTGGGCCGCCTCAGACACCATCCCTCCTAAACACTCTATTGAATCTTTAAGGTCATCAGCGAGCCTTCCCCGCGAAGAATTCCCAGCATCTCTTCCACCGTCATACTTCCCAGATCCCCCTGTTCTCTCTCACGGACGGAGACGCTGCCGACTTTCACTTCCTTCTCGCCGATGATCAGCATGTAGGGAACTTTTTCCAGCTGGGCGGCTCTGATTTTATACCCTATTTTTTCCGTCCTTTTGTCCACCTCGCAGCGGAAGCCTTCTTTTTGCAGAAGCCCTTCTATTTCCTTTGCATACCCAAGATATTTATCTGAGATGGGTAATATTTTTACCTGCACCGGGGAAAGCCACAGCGGAAATTTCCCCGCATAATGCTCGATCAGGATACCAAGGAACCGCTCAATGGAGCCAAACACCACCCTGTGTATCATAACGGGACGGTGCTTCCTGCCGTCTTCCCCAATATATTCTGCCTCAAAGCGCAGGGGCAGCTGAAAGTCCAGCTGAATGGTCCCGCACTGCCAGGTTCTCCCGATGGAGTCTTCCAGGTGGAAATCAATCTTCGGCCCATAAAACGCGCCGTCCCCCTCATTGACCACATAGGGCAGTTTCAGGTCATCCAGTGCATTTTTCAGGCCGTTCGTGGCCATTTCCCAGTCTTCGTCGCTTCCGATGGAATTCTCCGGCCTTGTGGACAGCTCCACGTGATATTTGAATCCAAATTCCGAATATACCTGGTCTATCAGGCGGGCTACGCCTTTAATCTCGTCCTGTATCTGCTCCGGCGTCATGAAGATGTGAGCATCGTCCTGGGTACAGCAGCGGACCCTCATCAGGCCGTGCAGCGTACCTGATTTCTCATTTCTGTGAATCAGACCCAGCTCGCTGATGCGCATGGGAAAATCACGCCAGGAACGGGGTTCCATTTTATAGACCAGCATGCCACCCGGACAGCTCATGGGCTTTATGGCAAAATCTGCCCCGTCAATCACAGTGGTGTACATCTTGTCTCTGTAATGCTCCCAATGCCCGGAGGTCTCCCAGAGCCGGCGGTTCAGCATGATGGGAGTAGATATCTCCACATATCCTTCTCGCGCGTGAATTTTCCTCCAATAATCGATCAGCAGATTTTTCAGAATCAGTCCCTTTGGAAGGAAAAAGGGAAAGCCCGGCCCTTCCTCAAGCAATGTAAATAACCCCAGCTCTTTTCCCAGCTTTCTATGGTCCCTCTTCCTGGCCTCTTCCAGACGGTTTAAATATTCCTCCAGCATACCTTCCTCCGGAAAGGCTGTGCCGTAAATTCTGGTGAGCATTTTATTTTTCTCATCCCCCCGCCAGTAGGCTCCCGCCACGGACAGCAGCTTAAATGCCTTAATCGCGCTGGTGTATGTCACATGGGGTCCGGCGCACATTTCCAGATATTCCCCCTGTTTGAAGAAACTGATCTCCGCATCCTCCGGCAGCTCCTTCAGCATTTCGATTTTGTAGGGTTCTTTTCTTTCTTCCAGAATCTCCAATGCCTTTTTGCGATCTGTGGTAAAGTGTTTCAGCTGGAGATTTTCCTTCACGATTTTTCTCATCTCCGCTTCCACCTGGGCAAAGTTTTCTTCCGAAAAGCGGAAGTCAAAGTCAAAATCATAGTAAAAACCGTCTGCAATCG
>JAAWLQ010000419.1 GCA_022797995.1 Lachnospiraceae bacterium | reverse complement strand
TTTTCCAGCTCATAGCCGTTATGTACGGTATTTAACGCAAAGTAAGAGTCGTCCATATAGATCACTTCCCCCGGATGGGACAGCTCATAAACCCTGGTAAAAATATACTGAAATGCCTGATTGGCCAGGCCGCCGTTGAGGAACTGTATCTTCATCTGCCCTTCGACCTCTTGCTTCTTTTCGTTATTTCGCTCTGTATGCGTCCGCATCTGCCTGCTGATTTATAACGTTTCAGACAGGGCACTGAACTGTTATGCTGATTTTCATTCGAAACGTTGAAAATTAGGAGAAGCTATTTGACATTTGCCCTCCAATACTTCCGTCTCAGTGCCGCTCCGAAGGATCCGCCGACAGCTGCTCCTTCCATCTCCGAATCTCCGCATCTCCTGGCAACAGGGGCTCAAGCTGCTTCACCACTCCCAGGGCAGCCTCCTTCTGTCCTGCGTCAATGAGCACACGGACTTTCGTCTTGATCTGTCTGGCAAGGATCTGAAACTCTCCCGCGGCCTGTTTGGCTTCCTGATTCTGGCGCTCCATCTCTCCGTTCAGCCACGTGAGATAACGCTTCATCACGCTGTCAAGTCCCGGCATCAGGCTCCTGATCACTTTAATGGATTCCACCGCCCTGTCATATCTGCCTGCTTTCATTTCTTCCAGCATATCCCTCATATGGTATGCCGCCTGGCATTCCACGGAGAGCACATCCGGCGTCTGTTCGATGGTCTCCGGACGGTATAAGCGATCGCATAATGTGGTCAGACAATCCGCATATTCCCGAAGCCCTGCCTCTATGTCCTGAATGATGACGTTCTCGTCGCCGCTCACGGAGCCGACCCCTGTCTCTGCGCCGATATCCGCCATCTTCTTTGTGCTGTGTGCGCTGTAATAAGCCCTCCATACCAGCATTCTCAGCGAATCCGGCTCCATCGCCCCGCTGATCTGGTCATTCCACCATTCGATGTCCACACTTCCGCTGGTGCCATAGAATTGGAGGACACCGTTATTCCACAGATAAAAAGGAATGCTCTCCAGTATCCGGCCTCTTGTCACTCCCAGCTTCTCCGCCGCCGTCAGCATGTCACAGGACTTCATGAGAGACATGCTCTGATTCATTCTCTCCCACACTTCCCGGGCGAGATTTTCCACCTGCTCTGTGGAAAGTCCTCCTGCCTCGCCATCGCTTCCGGATTCTTCCTTTTCCAGACCTGATTCGGCACCGCTTCCGGATTCTTCCCTCTCCAGGCCTAATTCGGCACCGCTTCCAGATTCTTCCTTTTCCAGGCCTGATTCGGCACCGCTTCCGGAGGATTTCTCTTCCAGCTTCGCTGCGGCGTTCACAATTTCCGCCAGCTTGAAAAACCAGTGTTCCGACTCCACGCCCGCATAGCCTGCCACCGTCTTCCCATTATTGCCATACCAGCCGCAGACCTCCCTTATGGTATCCACCATGTACTGCTCCAGCTCCTTGCGGCGCATGATGATACTGCACATTTTAATGTAATAGGGTCTCTCTTCCACCCCCGCGTCCGGAATCCGGCCCACAATGGCCCGAATCATCTCATTGCTGATAAATATGGCATTCCCCTGCCATTCCAGAGCCTGAAACCATTCCCAGGCAGTCACAGCCTCCCCCAGACGGGAAGCGGCCCGGACACCGTTTCCCAATACCACACTGCGGTTCCTGGGTTCAAAGCATTCGCTGGTCATAATGGTGACATACTCGATATAAGCGTCCGGATTCTTCTGGTATTTCTGCCACACATCCCAATACAGCCCCACATGCTCCATACATTTCTCATATTCGCCTTTTTCAATGTAGGCGATCGCGAGATCACCGGATATCACCGCACGCACCAGAGGATCCAGCTTTTCCTCCGCCAGATGCTTTTCCCCTCTCTCTATGGCATCCTCGTATCGTTTCAGCACAATATAGCAGTCGATCTCATTGGAATAGAGAGAATTCAGGCAGAAATCATCCTCCACCCTTCCCTTTTTAGACCAGGAAATGCCGTCCAGAGACATCTCAAGAGACTTTTCCGGCTGTTCTATGGCATTATATTCCTGAGCCAGCTGCAGAGTATGCTTCATATTCCGGGGCGACTTCTCGTGCTCTTTCAGAAGCAGACTGACGTTCCGCATGGAATGCGCCCTTGCATCTTCCTTTGACTTGAAGGCATACCCGTAATGATGCACATAGGCAGTGAACTTCTTCACTTCTCCCGGCACCCTGTTAAAATTCTCATGAATGGAATAGACGAATTTGATATCCGGCTCCAGGCGCACCATTCTCCCCACAGGCAGGTCCGTGTATACATTGCTGCCGTCCGCCAGATAGTTCCTCTGAATATAAGCCCCCAGGCCGTATTTTTTATATTCTCCGGAGTTAAAAAAGTCAATAAACTCCGTCACATCCTCAAACCACTCGTCGTCGTCCAGGAACATGAACCACTGGCCCCTGGCCTGCCGCAGCCCGGCGTTCCTGGCTTTGGAGAAATCATTACACCACTCAAAATCAATGATGTGGTCCGTATATTCCTCAATGATACTCCGCACCTTCTCCCCGCAGCCCGTGTCCGTCAGAATCAGCTCCGACGGCACCTGCTCCAGGATAGGCTTTACAGAATCCAGACACTTCCGCACAGTCTCCGGACGGTTGGAAATCAATAGGGATATTGTCAGTAAAATTTTCTTGCTCATCGTAATCTCTTTCCTCTCTGCCTGCATCATTCCGCTTTCTGCGGTCTCTTATTTGTTATATCGACAATTATGACGTATTCTGCAAGTCCTCTTAAATCGTATTCCAATCCATCTATTTTAAAAGCTCCGCTATATTAATGCTCAAATCGCCGTATATTCCAACCAGGATATCCCGCTCAAATGGAAACACAACCGGAGCCACGTCCTCTTCAAATCGATAAACCGTAGTACACTTTTTAGCCGGATCTACAATCCAGTACTCTTTCACTCCGGCTTCCATGTACAATACCATTTTCGTTCCGTAATCCATCTTACGACTTCCCGGAGACACGATCTCTATAATGAAATCCGGCGCACCGTTGCAGCAGCGATTCGTCAGCTTACTTTTGTCACAGATCACGCTGATGTCCGGTTCCACCCATTTCCTGTCATCCGCATTCAGATTCACAGCAAAAGGAGCCGGAAGGATTTCACATTCCCCCTGGTTCTTTTTAATATAATTCATCAGCTTATGATGAAGCTCACTGAGCAGCTTCTGATGGATATAATCAGGCGGCGCCATGTTAAAAAATTCTCCGTCTATCAATTCCGCCCTTTCTCCCTCCGGCAGATTCCAATAGTCCTCGGATGTATACATATTTCCCTTCAGCAACTCCATTGGCGACTCCTCTCTTCGTTTTGCCAGTGCTCATTTCCCCGCGGTTTCCTTTTGGTACTGTACCATTCTATCATATCGTATTTCAGGCAGATATGCAAATATACTTTTTCAGTTTTCAGTCATAACTCAGGAAAAGAGTCTTGACAATACAACAAATTGTACTATGCTACATCTGGAAAACATATGATATTATTGAGCTACTGAAGGAAATCGGCATAATTCCAGAAGGGCTGGTAAGACGAGTCTGGGCGCAGAAGGATCTCAAGACTTTGAAAAAATGGCACAAACTGGCGGCACATTCCAGGCGTATAGGTGAATTTATAGAGTCGATTTCCAACCCTGATGCTGGACATGAGAAAGAATAGTGAGAGAAGAGGAGAGGAGAGGAGAGGAGAGGAGAGGAGAGGAGAGGAGA
>JAAWLQ010000418.1 GCA_022797995.1 Lachnospiraceae bacterium | reverse complement strand
TTGTTCACATTGGACAGGGCAAAGCCATTCTCTTCGTCCCGGTTCATGACAGGCTGGCGAAGCTTTTCCCGGAGTAACTCCAGATCTTCGGGAGTGACGGAGCGTCCGTTATCCTCCACTGTAAAGCAGATGGCATCCGCATTTTCCGACAAAGTGACGATGATTGTGATCAGACCGTTCTCCTGTTCCGGAGTAAAGCCATGAACAAAGCTGTTCTCCACCAGAGGCTGAAGAATATTTTTGGGGATGCCATATTTTTTTACGGCGTTATCCACATGAATTTCATACTCGCATTCACTGATGCGGAAGGAATAGAGATTGATGAGATTTTCCATCTGGGCACACTCCTCCGCAATGGAGATAAACAGATTCCGTCTGGTCTGGAAACGGTACATTTTTGACAGGAGCAGAAGCATCCGGGAGGCTTTTTCCTTATTGCCGTTTAAAATCTGTACCCGGATCTGCTCCAGGGCATTATAGAGGAAATGCGGATTGATGCTGGTCTGCATGGCATAGAGCTCCGATTTCCGCTGGGAAATCTCAAACAGATACACATTTTCCACATTCTTCTGGAGTTCGTCACACATGTGGTTGAAGCTGTGAGTGATATTTGCAAATTCGTCGTTCCCTTTTGGAATTGCCATGCGGTAAGAGAGATTATTTTGGCCCACAATTTCCATGGAGGTCAGGATATTTCTGACTTTTCTGCCGGAGGTACGGAATACTGTGCTGTACAGAAGAATGCACAGCAGAGGGAGCAGAAGACTCAGGAGGAGCAGCATGATCTGAGCAGTGGAAACGGGGATGTTTTCCGCCGGAAGGCGGTAAGCGGTATAATAGCCATAATTGTTCTGTGGAAGAGAAGCAAAATAGCATTTTCCTTCCGGAGAGGAGATCAGCCGCACATTGTCACCGGCATTCTTGTAAGGCTGTGCCAGCAGATTTTCCATATCAGTGGAGTCATAATTTCCGGAGGAAGAATAGATGACGGAAAAGGCCTCATCCATGATGGTGAATTCCGCAGTGTCCTCCAGACCGGAGGAAGCCAGAATGTTGCTGAATTCTTCCGTGGAATACAGAGCGATCATGTATCCCAGATTCTCCAGCTCTTCGCCTCTGTATTGGAACAGAGTGCCGCTTAAACCATAGACATGAGAGGCGGGAAATTTTATGTCAAGACTCATCTCGGAAATTTTGGTGTCCGTGATAATCTGGAGCTGGGAAGGGGTAAAGTGGAATGTGGTTTTGGCAAAATTAAGTGGTATCAGAGAGACATATTTAGTATCATACTGGTAAAGCCTTCCGGTTCTGGTCAACAGCAGCATACCGCAGCAGTAGGAATCGGAAGCGCAGAGAGCGCTCAGCGTATCCAGCAGTGCGTCGGTGGTCTCGTTGGGCAGTATGCCGTTGGGAGACAGATAGAGATCGCAGAGAGCCTTGTAGGCATCCGGATTGTTGAATACCGGATAGAAAAAATCCGAGAAGGACATCAGTCTGGAAGAGAGTGCCGCAGACTGACTGTTCAGCAGAATATTATAATCGCTTAAATGCTCCGAAACATTCTGCCGGGAAATCAGCCCGTAACAGAGATAGGAGAACAGAGCTGTGACTATGCTGACAATGCAGATACAGATCAGTGAGATTTTGGCATAATAGCTTTGCATCAGTTTGCGTATCATATATTTTACTCCCGGGGAAATCCTGTGTTTATAAAAGGCAGGCGGAAAAGAAAAAATATCCAGCCTGACCTCATTGTACCAGATATGGAAGAGAAATGTTACTATATCTTAGAAAAATTTTGAACAAAGGAAAAATGGACAGGGGAAGAGATGAGCAAAAAGACGGTAGTGTTAATATTGCTGTTGTGTCTGGTGCTGATCAGCGGATGTGCCGACGGCGACATGCGCCTTTCTGAAAGCCTTCATATTGGAGAGGATGCGGCAAAGGGGACGATTATCACCGCTTATATTCAGCAGACCGACAGCTCGGCGTCCGTGTGGAAGGGCTGGGCGGCGGCACGCCTTTATGAGGATACGGGACTGCTCCTGGAAACCTGCTCTGCGGAAGGAGAGACCACGGAGGAACTCAGGCTCCGACTGACATCCGGAACGATTCCGGATGTGATCGGATTTGCGGACAGAGAGCAGGCACAGTTATATATCGACGCGGGAATACTGCTTCCGCTGAATGAATATCGGGAGTCTCTTCCCTCTCTTTTTGAGGGGGAGGCCTATCAGGCGGCATTGGAATGGTCTGCGGAAGGAACCGGCGGGGAGCTGCTGCTGGCTCCGCTGTCTGTGGGACAAGCAGGAGAACATGAGTATCGGTCCATGCCCATGTGTCTGAAAAGCGCCTGGGAGAAAGCGGGGAGTCCGGAAGTATCTACTCTGGAAGAGTATCTGGATGTGATCGAACAGCTGCGGAGGGCAAAGTCTCTCAGCGATATCGGAGAGAGCATGTACGGTATCTGTCTCTGGCGGGAAGACGGGGGAATCATGGGACATGCGGCCTCTCTGGCCTGCATGTACGGGATAGACATGCAGACAGTATCGCCTCTGATGGAGGCCAATATGATAACCGGCTCCATCAGCTCAGTGCTGGAGGAGGACAGCTTCTATAAGAGAGCGGTGCATTTTTATTATGAAGCCAACCGGCGGGGGCTGCTGGATCGGGATTCTCCCAATCAGACTGCCGGGAATGTGGAACGCAAGATGAATGCCGGCCGGGTGCTTTTTGGGGTGATGCCGGAGTCTGCCGGAGCGGATTCCATTCTGCGGAACACAGAGGGAAGAATGGCGTATATTCCTTTGCCGGCAGAGGATATGAAACTGTATCTGGAACCGGATCATATCGTTGGAGGCAACCGGTATCTGGCGGTGAACCGGAATTCGGACCGGGTGGAGGATGCGGTGAGGCTGCTGGACTGGTTTTACCGGGAAGACACCATACTGTTTCTGTATAACGGCCCCGAGGGCGTGGTCTGGGAGCAGGGAGAGGAGGGGCTTCCCCGGGTGACGGAGACCGGCAGGCAGATCCTGGAGCAGGGACAGAAGGGAGAGGACCTTCCCGGCTATCAGGGAAGCCTTCAGGAGGGAATCAGACCATTTGGCGTGCTGGGAAGGACGCCGGCGTCTCTGACGGCGGAGGGATATACATTCAGCAGTCGTTACTGGCAGGGAGAAGAGGTATATTGGGCGGATGGAAACGGACAGACAGAGTGGGATACGGTTCGGGGCTCCGCGGCAATCTATCTGACAGATACCCTTCCCTCGGAGCTGAACAGAACGGCCAATGAGATAGAGAAACTGGTGTATAAGACTTTCTGGAATATGATATATGCGGAGGATGAAGAGGAATTTCAGATGTTGTGGCAGTCATTGAAGGATGAAGCGGACCGGCTGGGAATGGACCGGGTGACCGCGTTTTATGAGAAGGCCTGGGAGAGGGCGCTTGAACGGGCCGCAGAAACGGATAGGCACAGGACGGCAGAATAAAACCGGGAAGTTTGAAATAGTACCCTTTTTTGCAATTTATTCTATTTACCGGCAGTTAAGTCTCGGATATAATAAATGATGGATAACAGTTCAGCGACAGTACTGAACGTTATGATGAAAGTAACTGTGGCCGTAAGGTCGAAAAGCCTGTTCTGTGTGGACAGCGAAAATTCCGTATTCAAAATGGAGGAAACAAAAATGGTTGAATCAGCGATGAAGAAAAAGTTAAATATCCGTCCCCTGGTGGGATTCCTGCAGCATTCCGCTTTCTGGGAGGGACCCTGC
>JAAWLQ010000417.1 GCA_022797995.1 Lachnospiraceae bacterium | reverse complement strand
TGAATGTCTGAATCATTTTCAAAGTGTGGTTTTGTACAGCGGTTCGGAGGGAACAGCTCGGTGATCTGTCCGGACTGCTGTGATTGTGCGAAAAATGTATAGATATCATAACATTTCGAGAGGGGTGCAGTATAAAATGCAGACACAGGAGCCTCCGGTTTTACGTGACGGGACCTATCGAATAGAGGAAAAACTCGGTTCCGGCGGCGGTGGAGTTGTATACAAAGCGTGGTATACAAATCTGAATAAATATGTTGTCATCAAGGAGCTGAAGAATGCCTCCGGAGCAGATACGGAGACACAGCAAAATGAAGTGGAAGCGCTCAAGGACGTCAAGAGCGCTTATTTGCCGCAGGTTTATGATTTTATTACAGTGCCGGTGCTGGATGAGGATGGCAGAGAAGTCAGAAATCCGGATGGCAGCACAGTGAAACGAGTGTTCACTGTCATGGAATATGTAGAGGGAGAGAGCCTTGACAAAGCGCTTGAACAGGGGAAGAAATTCAGCCAGCCTCAGGTGATGAAGTGGTATGAGCAGCTTGCATCGGCTCTGAAAGTGGTCCATGCACATAATATAGCACATCGGGATATCAAACCGGGCAACATTATGCTGACGCCCCAGGGTGATGTATGTCTGATTGACTTCAACGCGGCTCTTGTGGGCGGCAATGATGTGCGCCTCATCAGCAGGAGCCTGGGTTACGCCTCGCCGGAGCAGTATGAGATATATGAGCGCTATAAAAATGCGGCCGCGGCGCCCATTCATCTGGGAAGTGCAAGTGTGGCGGCCCGGAAGCAGGAAGGCACAGCCACGGCGCTGCTGTGGGAGGATGAGACGGCAGAGCTGAGAGGACAGGCAGGGACAGAAGCCTCCGGAGCGAACGGGAGGCCGGATAAGGCGGCAGGAACCGGAAGCACGTCAGGAACAGCAGGAGCAGACAGACGGAGGGAGTATCCGACAGGAGCGACAGATGAAAATGACCGCCCCACAAAGCTGGTAAATATGGACAGTCAGCTGACAGAGCTGGTGTCGGAGGACATGGTCGACACTCAGAAAACGGAACTGATTGCACCGTCGCCGGTGGACGGCATTGACTGGAAGCGTTCCGACATATACAGCCTGGGGGCTACCATGTATCATCTGCTTTCCGGACAGTATCCCCCTGAGAGAGCCCAGGATTTAATTCCTCTTTCGAGACTGGGAGAATTCAGCGAGGGGGTTCTCTTCATAATAGAGCAGTCCATGTGCCTGGCACCGGAAGAGAGATTTGCCTCCGCAGGCAGCCTGCTGGAGACTATCAAAAATATTCACAGACATGACGCGCGCTGGAGGGCGGCTCAGGCCAGAAAAATGGCAGCGGCAATTACATTTCCACTGCTTTTTGCACTGTGCGCCGGGATAACGCTGCTGGGCAGAAGTGTGATGGCCCGGGAGAAAGAGGAATGCTTTTATAACGCGGTCTATGATATTGAGAATGGAAGCGAACCGCAGGCTTCCTATGAGACTGCGCTGGGAATGTACGGAGACAGAATCGAGCCGTACAGAGCCATGGCCAGACGGCTCTGGGAAGATGGAGATACGGAAAAGTGTCGCTCTTATATAGAAGAAAATCTGGGAAATATAGCAAAATTTCAGGCAGTTCCCGGCGAGGAACAGGGCTTCGGAGATATTTATTACATTCTGGGGAACTGTTATTATTACGGTTCCGGCGGGCCCAATTATCAGGCGGCAAGGGAAAGCTTTGAGACGGCGGTGGCTTTCGTGAAGGATAATTCCGCATATTACCGGGATTATGCCGTTACGCTGGCAAGGACCGGAGAGGCCGGGGAGGCAGAGCATGTCCTGGAGAAGGCACAGGTGCTGAACCTGGAGACGGATTCTCTGAACCTGCTCAAGGGTGAGATTGCCTTTGCCAGAGAGGAATATGCGGAGGCGAAAAGCTATTTTGCCGAAGTGATTTCTTCCACAACGGACGATTATATAAGGTACCGTGCTTATCACACCGCCGACGAGATTCATAAGAAGCTGGGCAGTCCGGAACAATCTGTGGAGCTGCTGGAAGGTTCGCTGAACCGCATTCCACTGAACTGTGTGCCGGAGATGACAGAGCGTCTGGCGGACGCTTATGTGCAGTGCGGTGATTATGCAGGAGCAGTTACGCTTCTGGAAGAGCTGACGGATAAGGGGATGCCCCAGTTTCATCTCATGCAGAATCTGGCCATCCTGTATGAAAATACCGGCGATTTTGATGCCGCCGCGGCTTTGCTGGAGAAGATGGCGGATTTATTTCCCGGGGACTACCGGGTTCCCATGCGCCGGGCTTTTCTGGAGGCGGACAGGCAGGGAAGCATTGAGAACGAAAAGCGGGATTATGGATTGGCGAAGGAATATTACGAGCAGGCGGCGACAATGTATCAGAACACCGCAAATCCGGGCGAGACAGACCCGGAGATGCAGCAGCTGGAATCCATTATCGAGCAGCTCCGGGCTAACAGGTGGATAGAGTAAAGAGGAGACGGAAGAGGCATGAATATTACAACAGGTGAGTTGCTTTTTTACGGGGGAATCGGCGGAATGGCGCTGGTGGCATTGGCGGCGATAATCACTGTGGTCATTCTCACGGGAAGCAGGAAGCGGCTGCGACGTAAGCTGCGGGAGGAGTACGGTGATTTTATATAGCAGCTCAGAGAGAGTCTGAACTGTCAGGTTGATGATAGGTATAACAGGATGCAGGAAAAGCATCCTATTGTCAGGAAGAGCAAGGGAAAGCGCAGTAGAGGCTGTCGGAATTGTTACGATTGTACGAATAGTCTAGGGTAGGAGAAAGAGAATAAGGTAAGAAACGGGGAGGAGATATCCTGATGAAGAAGAAAACGATTGCCGTGGCACTGGCGGTGTCCATAGTCGCAGCGGCCGCGGGTGTGGGGATTGCGGCATATATGCTGCGGGGTGGTCCCGCACAGGCGATAAAGCTGACGGATCTGAGCCTGGGAGAAAAGTACCTGGCAGAGCTGGATTATGAGAAAGCCACGGCGACATTGGAAAATGTCATAAACGTGGAGCCCAACAACACAGAGGCGTATCTGGCGCTTGCCCAGGCCTATCAGTATATGGGTGACCTGGACGCGGCGAAGGAAACGCTGGAAAGCGGATATGGCAGTACGGGAAGCGAATTGATTGAAAGAAAGCTTACTGCGTGGACGGGGGAAAGCGAAGAAGGAAACAGCGGAGGCGAAGACAGCGGAGGCAGCCCGGAGGTGGAAGCGGCGGCCACGGTGGAAATTGCAGGGCGGATTTATGCCGCGGATGTGAAAGAGCTTGTGCTGAGGAACTGCGGGCTTCAGGATGCGGATTTACAGAAGCTGGCGGAATTTACCAGTCTGGAGAGACTTGACATTTCCGGTAACGGAATCACGGATATCAGCGCCGTGGGAAATCTCGCCACATTGAAGAAATTCTATGCCGCAAACAATGCCATTTCGGATGTATCTGTGCTGGCACAGCTGCCGGCATTGGAATATGTGGGCCTGAGGAATAACCAGATTGAAAACGCGGACGGGCTTTTCGGCATAGGCAGTCTGAGATACCTGCATCTGTCAGGGAATCAGATTTCCAGCATACCCCGGCCGGGAAGCAGTCTGCAGCTTCTGTATCTGGCAGGCAACCGGGTGGACGGGGAGGCTGTTCCCGCAGGGGAAGGCCTTTTGTACTGTGACATCAAGTGAGAAATACGACAGGAAAAAGGAACACAGCAGTTCGGAGAGCTGTCTGAACCGCTG
>JAAWLQ010000416.1 GCA_022797995.1 Lachnospiraceae bacterium | reverse complement strand
GCGTTCTGAAATACACACAGTTTCCCACATTGCTGATACCTGACATGGCCTCTTCCGCCGCTCTGTAGCAGTCATTATTGGCAATGTCCGCAGCCAGGGCCAGATCCAGGCGCCCGCTTGCCACAGGGGAAAACTGTCTGTTCTGGTAGATAACTCCCACCACGGTATCCGGATACTGGGAGCTCAGCACGCGATTGATAACCACACTGCCCACCGCCACCTTTCCATCGTAGGGCTCGGCGCCGGCTTCACAGTAAATCAGGTTGGCCAGCAGCTTCTTGTCGCCTTCCGCAAAGGTTACTTCCGAAATATCCCGCCACACACCGTTGGCCGCCGCCTGTGACTTCGCAAGTTCTTCCGCAAGCACTTTATTCAGATATTCCAGATCTTTTTCCTTTTCTTTAATCTGTGCTTCATAAGCCAGAGCCTTCTGCTCCGCATCGGATATCTGATTTCCATATTTGGCAATAGACTGGGAGGTCTGGTCAATCAGGCCGGAAACCTTATCTCTTTCCTCCCTGGCCTGAGCCTGCAGATTGTCAAGCTCAATTTTTTCTTCCTGAAGTCTTGCCTCCTGCTCTTCAATCAGAATCCGGTTCTCCTTGTAAGCTTCCAGCATTCTCTGGTCATAGGCCACCATTTTTTCGATCCGGTCCGCCATGTTCAGTACTTCCGCAAAGCTGCCTGCGGTCAGCAGGGCCGTCAGGTAATTCTCCTCCGGCTGCTCATACATACAGCGCACCAGCACCACCATACTCTCATACTGCCACTCTTCCGTCGCTTTGGCTTCCTCCAGTGCAGCCTGTGTGTCCGCAATCTCCTGTTCCTTTTCCCGAATCTGTCTCTCCAGATTATCCAGATTATCCACCACTGCGGAAAGCTGCCCATTCAAATAATTCAGCTCTTTCTCCAGAGTATCCCTCTTTCCCTCAAGCTGATCCAGATTGTCCTGAGTTTTATTCAGTTCATCCTCGAGATTATCTTTTTCCCGTTGGGTCTTGTTAATTTTATCCCGGGTCGCAGCCGTGGCCGAAACCTCGGCCGGACTGGTCGTCACAGCATCCAACCCACCGGCCAGAAGAACCACAGCGACAAGCGCTGCAATCTTCTTATAGGTCTTCAACATATACACCGCCTTTGTCAAAAAACTATTTTCAACAATTCCTGATCATTTTGTCCCGAAAATACGGTCTCCCGCATCTCCAAGTCCTGGCACAATGTAACCGTGATCATTCAATTTCTCATCAAGGGCCCCCACATAGACATCCACATCCGGATGTTCCTTCTGCATGGCTTCAATTCCTTCAGGAGCCGCGATAATGCACATAAAATGAATATTCCTGCATCCTTTTTCCTTCAGCATCCGGATAGCCGCCACAGAGGAGCCGCCGGTTGCCAGCATAGGATCCACCACAAATACTTCCCGCTCCGCACAGTCAGCAGGCAGCTTGCAATAATACTCCACCGGTTTTAAGGTGTCCGGATCACGGTAAAGTCCGATATGTCCCACTTTGGCGGCGGGGATCAGAGAAAGCATACCGTCTACCATCCCCAGGCCGGCCCGCAGGATAGGAACTATCGCCATCTTTTTGCCCCTCAGTTCCTTTACCACAGTTTTACAGATGGGTGTCTCAATCTCCACATCGTCCAGCTTCAGCTCTCTGGTTGCCTCATAACAAATCAGCATGGCAATCTCGCCGATTGTCTGACGAAAATCCTTTGTTCCGGTCTCCTTTCTGCGAATAAGGCCGATTTTGTGCTGAATCAGCGGGTGGTCCATGACGACTACGTTTGCCATATTGTTTTCCTCCTCTATTGTAGTTCCCTATTTGTCGCTCCGTATATTATATCTCTTCTATCAGCCGGACTCGTCTCATATGCCGTTCCTCACCGGAAAAAGCTGTGTTCAGGAATACGTCCACGATTTCCAGCGCCAGATTCTCCCCCACAATACCTGCCCCCATGGCAAGCATGTTGGCGTCGTTATGAAGCCTTGTCAGCTTTGCGGAGACACTGTCCGCACACAGCGCGCAGCGGATCCCCGGATGTTTGTTGGCCGAAATGCTGATTCCAATGCCTGTGGTACAGATTACAATTCCCTTTTCACACTTTCCCTCTGCAACGGCTTTCGCAACGGCATGACCAAATACAGGGTAATCGCAGCTGTCCTCATTGTAGCACCCCATGTCTTCGTAAGGGATGCCCTTCTCCTCCAGATATCGAATCACTCTCTGTTTCAGCCCATAGCCGCCATGATCACTTCCAATTGCTATCATAATGCTTCATACCTCCCCATGCTATATTTTTATTCAGCCTTCGAAGTCTGAGCGGAAACAGCCTCTCCCCGAGAACCGCCCCGCATACTGCTTCTGGCAGCTGACATCCAAAACCGATCAGTGCATAAAACAGTACTTTCGCAGCAATGATGTCTGAGCCGCTACTGCTTTTCTACAGCCTGACAACCCGATGTCCCGCCGCTTTCAACAGTCGATTCATAATAGCCTGTCCCAGTCCCTGGCTGGAAAAGCTTTCCGAATAAATACTTGTAACCTGTTCGTCGTCAAAATCCCGCAGTGCGGAAAAGAGATTTCTCGCAATACTTTCTTCGTCCTCACGACTTCCAATACATTTTACCACATCTGCATGGTATTGTTCAAGTAATTCCTCTGTTCCCAGTATTCCTGTTTTTTCTCCTGCCTCTTTGTCCAGCGATGTCTGTCTGTTGATATACTCCGCCACCTGCTCAGGTGTTCCCTCCACAATAATCAGCCGGCCGGCCGGCGCATAGTGTCGGTATTTCATTCCGGGGGCTTTGGGCGCTATCCCGCTGTCCGGTTTGATGAGGGTAATGTCTATATCTGTCTCCTTCAGCACTTTGTCCAGCATTTCTCTTGTAATATAGCCGGGCCGCAGAATTTTCGGAGGGTCCACTGTCATGTCCAGAACGGTGGATTCCAGTCCTATTTCCACTTCGCCTCCGTCCACGATCATCTCTATCCGGCCGGCCATGTCTTCCAGAACGTATTTTGCACTGGTTGGGCTGGGTTTCCCGGAAATGTTGGCACTGGGCGCAGCAATGTAGCCTCCGGCGCAGTCAATCAGTTTTCCGGCGACAGGATGGGATGGGAATCGTACGGCTACCGTATTCAGGCCTCCTGTGGTTTCCGGCGGTACTGTTTCCGCTTTCGGCAGTATCATGGTGAGCGGCCCCGGCCAGAAGGCTTCCGCTGCTTTCACCGCCGCATCCGGCATACGCGTCACAATTTTTTCGATATCTTTCAGTCGGCAGATATGGATAATGAGGGGATTATCCGAGGGTCTTCCTTTCGCGGCATAGATCTTCCTGGCAGATTCCGGATTCAGGGCGTCTCCGCCCAGTCCGTACACTGTCTCAGTCGGAAAGGCCACAAGTCCGCCTCTCCTGATAATTTCTCCGGCCCGCTTCAGTCCTTCTTCTTCCTCTGGGGAAAAAGTTCCGCCATTCTGCCTTATTTTTATAACTTCTGTATTCATTCTTCCAACGCTTTCCAAACAAATTGCGTGTTTTCCCGCTTTTTTCTCGTGTATGTATCATTTTACCATTCTTCCGGCTTTATGACAAGGCGGAAGTCTGTATAAAAGTCTGCTTGATTCTGTTTCTGCTCTGTCCGAGCCGGCTGTAATATCTTTCTGTTGTCTGATTCCCGAAAAGCGGATTTTATTTGCAAATAGGCGGAGGGGTAAATTCGCGTTTAGTTCGCAAGGACGGTGCCTCGTGCAAGGACCTGCAAGGTCCTGAGGCCTGAGTCAAGGTTCCCACCAATGATCGACAGG
>JAAWLQ010000415.1 GCA_022797995.1 Lachnospiraceae bacterium | reverse complement strand
TCAAAAAAACAGCCTGTCCAGTGTTGATAAAACTTTTTTTAAATTCAGCAAAATGTATAATTCATAGTTATAAGTTTCCCCACCCCGTGAAAAGTAACCCATGTCCCGTTCCCGTGGAAGAAGGTCGTCTGCGTGACTTTCTTAATTCCCATTCCTATGGTATACTCCTTTTAAAGGAGGCTGCACTTATGAACCCAAACACAGAGAAACTACGCAATAAATATATGGATAATCCACCCGAAGGCATGACATCCGGGGACATTCGCCGCATGAGCGAGGATGACCTTCTTGATATGGATTATTTCTTAAATGAAGACGACTTATTTGATGACGAGGCTGGAGTGGAAGGTTTTTATATCTTCTAAACCGCGTCGTCCTGTCGTTGTTCCCAGACAAGAGTTTATCTAACATATGTTCGGTAAACTCTTGTTCTTTTTTCTCTCCTCGAAAATCGCAATTTCCTATAAAGAAAGTAAAAAATTTAGATGCCTTCCCCATTATATTTTCTAAATATAAGTTTTTTGAACTGCTTACTGTTCCATCTGTATCATTATACCAGAAAATCCCGCCTTATAAAAGACGGGATTCCCTATTTAAATTATATACACTTCAACAGTAAGGTCTTTCCACTGTCCTTCTCGCAGATAATCACCGTTCGCCCTGCGAAAAGCCAGTGCCTGAGCATAATCTATCGTGAAATCGAAGTATAGATTACTTCCCCTCCCTATTGCATATAGCCGCCTGTGTGGAAGCGGTTCAACACTGTGCTATCGCGCCAAAATCTAGCCTTTTATCTGCTGAATTTGAAACAAAAATCACCCTTCCAAAGTAACCTCAGCTTTTTTATTTCTATCTTAACTATAGCAAAAGGGGCTGCCGAAAGCAACCCCAAATTGAATTCTTATAGGTCGGCGTATATGCGGACAGTTATCGGATTGTCAAAATGAACCCTCCTCACTTTCCGGCCAATCCGGTTCGCATACTCCTTTGCATCCTCGTAACTGATGGTGAATCCGGCTATCAGCGCAGAACCTGAATTGTCGAGGAATTTCTTGGCAGAATGGATTTGCGGGTTGAACTCTGAATCTGGGACTACTGGTATGTCCACTTCCGCATCAGGGTTTACCCTTATATTGTACTCAAACACCCATCCTGCGCAGACATTGATGCTGTTGACATAAGTATTTACCACTACATCGGGAATCTTCCTTTCCTTACCCCCTGCTATAGGAAATTCTAAAGTTTCTTTCACAAATGCCCTTACCGACTGAAGTGTCTTTTCTTTTTCATCCATGCCTGACTCCGCTGATTCCATCTCCTTCTTTAATTTTTCCTTTTCCCTTATTTTTAAGTCGTTGCTTTCCTTCCGCTGTCTGTAATCTTCCCTGTCAATGGTGCCGTCTTCCAGGAAATCAAGAAGCCTCGCATTTTTCGCCTCCAGCTTTTTAATCTCTGCCTCCAGGGTCAATATGTCTTCCACGCAATACCCGGTATGGGGTTCGGCTGTATACGCCCGGCTGATGACATTTAACAGGTTTTCCCTGACTTCTGACACATTGCAGTTCAGGTATTCAAAGACCTTTACCGTCACCATGTCCATCTTCCAGTCCCTGATACCCCGTATGATGCAGTTGTCATTCAGGATCTGGCTGCGTTTCTGTCTCTCCTGCTGGCTCCCATCCTCTACAGTCTGGTAACAGTAATAAGTCGCCGCCCCATTCCTCTTCTCGAAATCCTTACGGAACCTTCTCCCACAGCCGCACCTCATCTTTCGGCAGTAGATGTCCTTATTCCTTACTTTCCCCCTTTTCACGGTTTCCTTCCCGCCTTTCACAAGCCCATAGCTCACCCGGCTGTCAACCGCCTTCTGGACTGCATGCCAGACTTCCGGCTCAATAATCTTGGGGAAATCCATCTTTATGTAAATGTGCTTATCCTTTGGGACTCTGCACCTCTCATGCGTCAACGGGTCTTCCGTCACGCTTTGGAGGTGCTCCATTTCCCCCATGTATGTGCTCCTGCGCAGGATGCGCTCAATCGTTGAATCGTACCATTTCGTGCCCCCGGATGCAGTCTTATGCCCGTTGTCCTCCAAATAGTGGCGTATCTTCTTTATCCCATGCCCCGTTAAAGCCATCTGGTAAATGATGCGGACTGTCTCCGCCTGCTCTGGATTAATCACGTAGGTTGTCTGGTGTGACTTCTTCCCTTTGACGATATCATACCCAAGGATATTCCCGTTGCCCATCAGCACCCCGTTCTCCCTTGCCACAGCCTGCCCGGAGAACACACGCTCAGATATTTTCCTTGACTCCTGCTCCGCATACTGCGCCATGATTGTCAGCTTGAAATAATCGCCTTCATTGCGGCTCCATATGCCGTCATTCACGAAATACACCTCAACCCCATAATTCAGCAGCTCGTCCACCAGCCCAAGCGTCAGCTTCGCGTTCCTCATAAACCTGCTTACTTCCCTCACAACGATGAGGTCATACTCCCCGGCTTTTGCTTTCCTTATCATTTCTGTAAACTGCGGTCTTTTCTTAAGCGAAGTGCCGGATATCCCTTCTTCGACATATAGGTCTTTCTCCGGGTCAAAAATCCAGTCTTCATGCTCTTCCGCCAGCTTAACCACCCACTGCTTCTGGTTGTCAAGCGCGTTCATCTGCATTTCATGCTGGGTGCTGACGCGCACGTCAATCGCCACCCGCCGTTTCCCTTCCTTAATGTTCCTCTTTGCCGATACATTCCTTGCGTCATGCTTGTTCAGGTATTGTGCGTTCATCTCTATGCCCCACTTCCTTCCTTGCTTTTTCATATGTCGGGAAATTGATAATGCCCTGTTTTAACAAAACATCCAATAACTCACACACTAACAACCTGGAATCCAGTTCTTCCCTGACATGTTCCATCTCACGTTTTTCCCTAACTCCAATCATCGCAGTATCCCCCTAAAAATTGATACTACAAATACATGGTCTCAGGAAAATGTTCCGTGTTGATGGTAACTCCCCCTGCTGCGGCATATAGCACAGCCAGGCGTGTTTTCTCAAGCCTGTGTGATGTTAGCTCTGCCCTGGCATAAAGTCAACCCTCCGTATTTCCGGGTTCCAGACGCTATAAAACTGCACAAAAAAAGAATCTGGCTGTAAAAAAACAGATTCCTTCAGGAATGTCCTTTCCTATGATACCCCACTATATTGCAGGCAAGAAATTGACTTGGATACTTTATGGATAATAAACCTTGTCTTCAGAAGATACCCCAGTTATTTTCAAAACAGACATTCATTTTATTTACCCTGCCTGAAACTGAACGATACCATTTCGGTGAAAATGTGTGGATACAAAAACTGTATAAAGACATTTCTCAGATACCCCGGTTAGATTTTCAAAAAGCGCATGGTTTGATACCCCATACGCCTTTTCACCAACCTAAAACTGTTTGCTTATGACAACTGCATCACTGCTGCTTCTATCTCTCTTAATTCATCAAGAGATAATGCAGGAACACAATCAGCAATTTCTTCTAAGGACATTTTACCCTTTTTAATCAATCTTTCGGCTGTTTCCCTTGCCTCACTATTTCTAATATCCTGCTCATATGCTTCCATAATCTGCTCATCATCAAACAATGTCATCATAATATCCACAACCTCCTGTTCCTTGCTAATCAGATACTCACGCAATATATTCCTGTCTTTGCAGATGCGGATGGTCTCCGTCACCGCCAGCTCTGTATTGCCATGAATTTTTCTTTGTTCACTGTATACCTTGCAGAAAATAATATACTGCCCGATAATATCTTTCTCATTTTC
>JAAWLQ010000414.1 GCA_022797995.1 Lachnospiraceae bacterium | reverse complement strand
AAATGGGTTTTGACGGAGTGCTGATTTCAGACTATTCCGCCATTCCGGAGACCGTGGTCCACGGCTGGGCCGAAGACAGGCGGGCTGCCGCTAAGGGCGCCGTGGAAGCCGGCGTGGATATCGACATGATGAGCAGCTGCTACAGTGAGAATCTGGCAGAGCTGGCGCAGGCAGGTGAGATAGAGGAAAAACTGATAGACGAATGTGTGTGGCGCATATTGGAGCTGAAAAACAAGCTGGGATTATTCGAAAATCCATATAAAGACGCCGATCCGGAGAAGGAAAAGGAACTGATTCTCTGTGACAGCCATCGGGCGCTGGCCAGAGAGGCCGCTGCAAAATCCTGTGTCCTGCTGAAAAATGACGGCGTTCTTCCTTTGGACAGTAAGAAAAAGATTGTCTTTGCAGGACCCTATACCAGATGCAGGAGGATCAACTCCAGCTGGGCTGTTGCGGGAGAGGCAAAAGACTGTGTCAACATTGAGGAGGCAGCCAGGGAGGTGTTTGAGGAGGCGCGCACAGGTTACTACGAAGGAGCGCCGATTCTGAGAAAAGGCACAAAAATGGGTGGATTTGAATCCATATATTTGTCGCAGAATGATCAAAAGGATGAGTGGGATGAGAATAAGGAAGAGGCAATGCTGGAGGAGGCGGTTCGGGCAGCCCGGGAAGCAGACATTGTGGTCATGCCCATCGGGGAATCCTTTATGCAGAGCGGGGAGGCAAAATGCCGGGCAATGCTTGATATCCCGGATGTACAGATGCGTCTTTTCCGCAGGGTGGCAGAGGTGAATTCCAATATTGTGGTGGTATTGTTCACGGGTCGGCCGCTGGATTTGCGCGAAATCAGCGAGAAGGCGAGGGCGGTGCTCGTGGCCTGGCTTCCGGGGACGGAGGGCGGTCACGGAGTGATGGATGTGCTTACAGGCAAAGTGAATCCTTCGGGAAAGCTGCCCATGAGCTTTCCGTACTGTGTGGGACAGTGTCCGGTATATTATAATGAATTTTCCACAGGACGACCCTGGTATGAAGGGAATAAAAGGCCGTACGCTTCCAAATATCTGGATATTCCCAACAAACCCTTATATCCCTTCGGATACGGAATGAGCTATACCGCCTTCGACATTTCTCCCGTTGCGCTTGACCGGACGGAAATGGAAGCGGACGAGGCTGTCACGGCAAAGGTAACCGTGAAAAATGCGGGGAAGCTGCCCGGAACGGAGATGGTTCAGCTCTATATCCGGGATGTGGCCGCCAGCGTGGTGCGCCCGGTGAGAGAGCTGAAGGGCTTTGAGAAAGTGGAGCTGATGCCGGGAGAGGAGAGGGAGGTTTCCTTCCGCATTGACGAGGAAATGCTTTCCTTTATCCGGGCGGATGGCACTTTGGGAAGCGAGCCGGGGCTGTTCCGGGTATGGATCGGGAACAGCAGCGATACGGAAAACGGCGCGGAATTTGTGAGAAAGTAAAACGGACTCTTAAAAATCCGGTGATTCCTGTAAAAATACAGGGCTTACCGGATTTTTGGCGTGACCCTTTTTTGAGGGCGTTTTATGGGCCCTGTAATTTTATATAATTTGCCCAGTAAAAAACGTTGACAAATTCGAACAAATGTTTTATTCTAAGGAAAAGGGATAAGAACATCTGTTCTGCAAGGAGGAGAGGGTCATGAATAGAATGAAGAGAATGAAAAAGGTGAGAAAAGGCGGGTTCCCGGCAACGGTACTGTTCCTGACATTGATTACGGTATTTTGCAGCGCGGGGACGGCGATGAGCCGGAGCGATTTGAGTATACAGGAGCTGGAGGGATATTATCATGAGAAGGAACAGGAGCTGGTGGACGAGGCGAAAGAGCTTCTGGAAGCGAAAGGCTTTGCCAACAGCGGGGTCATGCTGACAAGGGTGGTCGACAGGGAAGGCAGGCGAGAGTATACGATTACCGTACATCACGGCAAAATCACCAGACTGTGTGAAGAGGAACAAACCGTACTGATGTCGGAACTGGAGAAAATCGTTTTTGAGGACGAGAACAGCGTATTCAACCACAGGTTTATATATTAATGACTGAAAAGGAAGGCATGCAATATTTCAATGCTTTTATATGACATGGCAAATTTATCAGACGCCAGTAGAATTAAGAATGGTAACAGTTCAGCCATACGGCACCGCGAAGTCAAAATCGCATTTGTATGCGATTTTGCGAGATTCGCAGGCGCCAAAATGAGTTGAAAACTCATTTTGTGTGCATCAGCGTTACAGTTTAGCCGAAGGCTGAACTGTAACTAAGAATGTAAAATAATGACAGGAATCACATGACATTTTCTGAAAATAGGGGTATACTCTTTTCATGAGCGCCAAAGCAGGAATGTGCAGGGCGGGAAGGAGGCTGAAAATGTCATTTATTCCGAAGCCACAGGAGATATATAAGCATTTTAAAGGAAATCTGTATCAGATAACGGCTGTTGCGGAGCACACGGAGACAGGGGAAGTTCTGGTGGTCTATCAGGCTCTTTACGGCGATTTCAGAACCTATGCGAGGCCGATTGACATGTTTGTGGGCAGAGTGGACAGAGACAGATATCCGGATGCGGAGCAGGAGTTTCGATTCGAGCTGCAGGGGCCGGATGCGGACAGACGGAGGGAAGAGCGCCTGCAGGAGTGCAGGGAAGTCCATGCGGCAGGTGAAGCGGTTGAGAGAAATCCGGCACAGACCGGTACAAATCCGAAGGCAGATAAAAAAGAGACTGTGCGGATTGGTACGGAGTCGGAAGCAGATAAAAAAGAGACTGTATGGGCCGATACAGAGCCGAAGGCAGATGAAAAAGGGGCGGTGCAGACCGGTACGGATCGGGAAGAGACAGGGACAGATGTCGCTCAGGCGGATTCAGCTGTGGAGGAGGAACCGGCCATTGACCCTCTGGTGCTGGAATTCCTGGATGCGGACAGCTATGAGCAGCAGCTCAATATTCTGGCGGGACTTCATCACAGAATTACGGATGATATGATCACCACGATGGCGATTGCCTGTGATATTGAGATTAACGACGGTGATATCGAAGAGCGTTACGAGGCGCTGCGCTCCTGTCTGCTGACGCTGGAGAAGTATGAGTGCAACCGGCTGCGGTGAAGGAAGCACAGGACCGTTTTTCAATGACATCTCCTTTCCTTTGAAACGCTGTGTCTGTGCAGTCTGACAGGGCGGCAAATCACTAACCTGTGTGGAGCACTGCGCAACAGGAACAGCGGCTGTCGGTTCGGCATAGGATGTAGCTGTACGGCGGTAGATATACCGCGGGGCTGCAATGTGATGTATGGTCAGGGAAGGGAGCGGCATATGGCATATAAATTGGAGAAGAAAATGGTAATCGGCGTATCTTCCAGGGCGCTGTTTGATCTGACAGTAGAAAATGAAATTTTTGAACAGCAGGGGCTGGAAGCATACTGCAGGTATCAGGTGGAGCATGAGCAGGACATATTAAAGCCGGGGCCCGGATTCGGACTTATCAAATCCCTGCTTAAGCTGAACGAATACAGTCCGAATAGGGATCTGGTGGAAGTGATCATTATGTCCCGGAACAGTCCGGACACCTCGCTGAGAGTATTTAACGCCATCGCGCATTACGGGCTGAGCATTACCCGCTCGGTGCTGGTAAGCGGTGCTGCGCTGGCGCCTTACCTGACGGCCTTTCACACGGATTTATTCCTGTCCGCCTATGAGGATGACGTGCAGAGTGCCATAGACAGCGGCATAGCCGCCGGGATTATCTGCACGGAGCACAGAGGATGCGGCGTGCCGGCCCAGGTGATTCCCATACAGGCTGGAATTGCGGCGG
>JAAWLQ010000413.1 GCA_022797995.1 Lachnospiraceae bacterium | reverse complement strand
TGCTGCTCATGGAGGATGAGAACATATTTGCCTATACAAGAGAAGATGCGGATTCACAGCTTCTTGTTATCTGTAACTTTTATGATAAGACAGTAAACTGTCCGCTGGATGCGCCTGATTCTTCCGCGAAACTGCTGCTCAGCAATTATAAAGATACCGATGGGACAATGGTTCTGCGGCCTTATGAAGCCAGGATGTATTGGAAGGCAAAGTAAGCCGGAAGAGTTCTTTCAGATAACACGGCGAATGAAGTATAAAGAGGAAAGGACAAATTTTTTAGCCATTTTTAATCTGGTTATCTTGACAGCGGCAGAAGCGGTCTGTATAATAAAACACATCTTAAGAATCACAAGGAGGTAGCGCATGTTGAGTTCCATTGTAAGGGAGACCGAGGCAAATTAAATATTTGCAGGGCAGTTTTCAGCTTGACGCCAGGAGTCTGCCCAAATGTCGGGGGAAGAACCGTCGACATTTTCGCCTTACAATAGCTTAAAAATGCATGCGGCAGTTCAGCAGAAGGCTGAACTGTGGAAAAGAAAACGGATACGAAGGGGAGACCATGACATTTTATGCTTTCAGGGGCAGTCATGGTCTTTTTTGCGTGGAAAGGAGTTCTACATGAAAAATAAAGTAATTGAAACCCAAGGCCTGGTAAAAACATATCGCAGGTACAGGAAAAGAGAAGGAATCCGGGGAAGCCTGGCCAGTCTGTGGAAAAGGGAGTATGAGGAGAAGACAGCGGTAAACAGGGTAAATCTATCTGTGGAAGAAGGAGAGTTCGTGGGGCTCATCGGACCCAACGGAGCCGGGAAAACCACTCTTATCAAAATGCTCACCGGAATCATTGCGCCTACGGAAGGCAGTATTGACGTGCTGGGATATTATCCCAACGATCTGAGAAATGAATTCAAGAAACAGTATGCCGTGGTGATGGGACAGAAAAGCCAGCTGTTTTTTGAACTGACAGTCAACGATACCCTGCGCCTTTTCAAGGAGATATATGAGATACCGGAGAAGGAATACCGGGAAACAAAGGATTATTTTGTCAGACTTTTCGGGGTAGAGGAGCTTATGGACGTTCAGGTGAGAACATTGTCTCTGGGAGAGCGGATGAAGATGGAGCTGATTGTGGCTCTGTTACACCAGCCGAAGATCCTGTTCCTGGATGAACCAACTATCGGACTGGATGCCGTGGCTTCCAGACAGATAAGGAAATTCCTGAGGGAAATTAATGAGGAGAAAGGAACCACCATCCTTCTGACTTCTCATTACATGGAGGATATCAAGGCTCTCTGCAGAAGAACTGTGGTGATTAATCGTGGCGTCAGCCTGTATGACGGGCCCACGGATGAGCTGTTTGACCGGTATCAGAAGAACAGAAAGGTGATTGCCACATTTGAACATCCCATGGGACAGATTGCGTTGAAAACCAATGAGGTCAGACAGATTGAAGATGAGCCCTATAAAAAGGTATATGAAGCCGCTATTCCCAGAACCAGAGAACTGTTTGCGGAACTGATGGAATATGAGCCGAAGGATATTGTGGTGGAGGAAGAGGATCTGGGTGCGGTGGTGGAGCGCATTTATCAGTCGGAAATTGCCGCGCAGGAGACGGGTACGGGCCGTGGAAGCGGCAGAGCAGTAGAAGGTGCAGAAGTATCAGAAACAGGAGCAACCGCGGCAGAAGGCAAAGAAGCGACAGAAACAGATTCCGCAGAACAGAAGTCGAATAAGAAGGGAGGATGCAGATGAGGAAATACTGGGAAATAGCGAAGACGTATATGAAGGCACAGATGGTGTGGAGAGCGGATGTCATCTTCAACATGATTTTCACCATATCGAAGATTCTCTTCGCCTACCTGCTGTGGGGAATTATTTTCCGGCAGAAGAGCACGGTGGGCCTGTTTACCTTTCATGGCATGCTTTCCTATTACATCGTCAGCTCTTTTCTCTCTCAGCTGGAGATGGCAGACGGAATCAGCGGGGAGATACATGCCAGAATCCGGAACGGAAGCTTTTCCAAATATATGGTAATTCCTGTGGGAATAGAAAAGTATTTCATGGCCATGGAGTTGGGGGTTGTATTGTTCTATCTTGCTTTTGATTTCCTTGCGGCGGCCGTGTGGGTCGTGATATTCCGGGTCCGGTTCGTCTTTACAACAGACTGTAGAATACTTCTGTGCGCGGTGGTCATGGCGGTATTGGGCATGGTATTCATGGTACAGCTTAATTACCTTTTGGGGCTGCTGACCCTAAAGTATCAGGGAATAGGCACTTTTCTCATGATAAAGAACAATCTGGCGGCACTGGTTACCGGAACCATCGTTCCGTTGGCTTTGTTTCCGGAGATTATTGTAAATGCCATGCGGCTGCTTCCCTTTTACTATGTTACGTATCTGCCATCCATGCTGTTGACAGGGATGCTACGGGAGGAGGCACTCCGGGGACTTCTGATACTGTGCTTCTGGTGCGGGGCCATACAGGTATCGATTAATGTGATTTGGAAAAAATACAGCAGAAAGTATGACGGGGTGGGAATATGAGTAAGAACATAAAGAAAAATATGCGTGTGCTCAAGACGCTGCTCTCTCTGAGATTTCACGGAATGACTGTGTTCAGGCTGGATTTTTTCGGACCGTTTTTTGTGGATGGAAGCCTGTTTCTGATTCAGCTGCTTGCCTTTGGAGCGGTGTATGCCAATGTGGACTCCATAGGCAGCTGGGGAAGGGGAGAAATGATTCTGTATATCGGAAGCTTTTCGCTGATTAACGCATTGAATATGACAATCTATTTCTTTGGGGTAAACGGAATCCCTGGCAAGGTGAAGTCCGGTGAATTGGACTTATATCTGTCCAAACCGGTGAGCCCTCTGTTCCGTCTGACCTTCGAGAATATTACGCCGGGTTCCATACCGCTGATTCTCATGAGTATCTGCATTATTGGATACGGAATCGGAATCTCTGACATAGAGTTGACCGTGGTGGGAACAGGAGCTTTTATTTTCTGGATTCTGCTTATGACGATTCTGCATTATGACATGGAGGTGCTGATACGATCCGTTTCCCTGTACCTTGTGACCATGGCGCGAATGGAGCAGATAGAAGAGGCCGGCCTTGGACTGTGCATGACCTTGCCGGGAATTGCTTTTTACGGGGTGTATAAAGTGATTTTCTACCTCATCTTACCTTATGGCATCATGGCCACTCTGCCGGTGCAAAGTATGATAGGAGAGCTGGAGCCGGGAATGGCGGCTTACGGGATGGGAGTGGTACTCTTTTTCTCGGTACTGACCGGTGTTGTGTGGAAAAAGGGACTGAGGCACTATAACAGCGCAAGCTCCTGACAAGGGCAGCAGATGGAGGCCATTGTGGCACAGCCGCTGCTTTGGAATTTGAAAAACAGTGAAAATAAAAGCAAAGACCTATTGATTTTCTGATTTGGGAAAGGTATGCTGAAAGATACAGGGCGAATCAAAGGTTTGCCGAAAGTAGATAAAGCGAATGGAAGGCAATGCACATGATCAGAGACAGGAAATTTTACCGCTCCTTTTTTGCCATGGTAGTGGTGTTAATTCTACAGAATATCATCACCCTGAGCGTCAATCTGGCGGACAATATCATGCTGGGGGCATACAGCGAACCGGCTCTGGCCGGTGTGGCGGCTGTCAACCAGATTCAGTTCGTCTACCAGCAGATTCTGCTGGGTATCGGGGAGGCGGTTGTGATACTGGGTACCCAGTATTTTGGAAAGGGAGAAATGGGGCCGGTGAAGAAGATTTCTTCCATAGCTCTGCACTTTGCGCTGGCTGTGGCGGCGGGACTTTTTCTGGCTGTGTGTCTGT
>JAAWLQ010000412.1 GCA_022797995.1 Lachnospiraceae bacterium | reverse complement strand
GGGGAGAACTGTTTCAGGGACTTTCCATATGGGAAGACGAGGAATACAGAAAGCTTCAGGGAACCTTTCCGGTGATTAACTTTACCTTTGCGAATGTGAAAGAAAAGGATTACAAATCGACTTTGCAGAGAATGAATCAGATTCTTACGGATTTGTATTATGAATATAGCTTTCTGCTGGAGAGTGACTGCCTGCTTCCGGAGGAAAAGGAAGATTTTAGAAATATTTCCGAGGATATGCCGGAAGTCCGGGCTACTATGGCACTTCATCGATTAACCAGGTATTTATACAAATATTATAAGAAAAAAGTGATTATTCTTCTGGATGAATATGATACTCCCATGCAGGAAGCTTATGTCAACGGATACTGGGAAGAAATGGTATCCTTTACCAGAAGTATGTTTAACTCGACTTTTAAGACAAATCCCTATCTGAACAGAGCCATTATGACGGGTATTACAAGAATCAGCAGAGAATCCATTTTTTCAGATCTGAATAATTTGAAGGTGGTAACCACGACTTCAGATGAGTATGCAGACAGTTTTGGATTTACGGAAAAGGAGGTTTTTGCGTCTCTGGATGAGTTTGGAATGTCGGACAAGAGGCAGGAGGTAAAAAAATGGTATGACGGTTTTATCTTTGGAAAACAAAGGGACATTTATAATCCCTGGTCTATTTTAAATTATCTGGATACCGGAAAGGCAAAGGCATACTGGGCCAATTCCAGCTCCAACAGTCTGGTCGGCAAGCTGATTCGGGAAGGAAATAAGGAGATAAAACAGCAGATGGAACATTTGCTGCAGGGAGAATCCCTACGGGTGGAAATTGACGAGCAGATTGTATATGGAGAATTGCACACAAAAAGAAATTCTGTCTGGAGCCTTCTTCTCGCCAGCGGATATCTGAAAGTCCTTCGATTGGAATTTGTCCGGGAGACGGAGCGATGGTATCACACTCTGGCCTTAACGAACAAAGAAGTACGAATGATGTTTGAAAACATGATTCGAGGCTGGTTTTCAGAGCAGGACGAAAACTATAATGATTTTATCAAAGCATTGCTGATTGACGATGTAAAGGCCATGAATTATTATATGAACAGAGTGGCACTTGCTACCTTCAGTACGTTTGACACAGGAAATAAGCCCTCGGAGGCCACAGAGCCGGAGCGATTTTACCACGGCTTTGTACTGGGACTTTTAGTGGATCTGGCTGACCGCTATACCCTGACGTCCAACAGAGAGAGTGGTTTTGGCCGGTACGATGTGATGCTGGAGCCGAAGCATGGAGAGGATGGAATCCTCCTGGAATTCAAAGTGCAGGATCCGGAGGAAGAGAAAAAACTGGCCGATACGGTAAGTGCGGCACTTCAACAGATAGAATCGAAGAAATATGAGACAGTACTTGCGGAAAAAGGAGTCCCCAGGGAGAGAATAAGGAAGTATGGCTTTGCCTTTTGCGGGAAAAAGGTTCTGATAGGAAAAGGGATCTGAATTTGCATTCACGCTATATTGATGGGTACCGGTGGTTTCGGACGGGATCCGTTATCCTGGATCAGAAGAGGCATCAGCTGGTACTTTGGCGCCTCTTCTGACCCGGACATATGACCAATCGGAGCCGTAGCTCCAGAATGGTAAATCTTTCTCCGGATGGCCGTATCACATCTTAAACTGAATCTTAATCCTGTGCTCGATGAACTGGATGGATTTATAGAGGCCCAGGGCGATGAGACAGAGGATAATGATGCTGGTGATGACCATATCCAGCTGGAACACCTGGGAACCATAGATAATCAGATATCCCAGTCCACGTCTTGCGGCGAGGAATTCTCCGATAATGACACCTACAAGTGCCAGGCCGATATTTACTTTTGCCGTGCTGAGCAGAATGGGGATGGAACCGGGGAGAACCACCCGGAAGAAAGCATCCCTTCTGCTTCCGCCCAGCGTGTAAATCAAAGTGACTTTTTCCGCGTCCACCTGCTGGAAGCCGGTATAAAAGCTGATAATGGAGCCGAAGACAGCCACGGATATTCCGGCGACAATGATAGTTTTGCTTCCGGTGCCCAGCCATACGATGAACAGAGGCGCCAGCGCGGATTTGGGCAGGCTGTTCAATACCACCAGGTAGGGCTCCAGAATCTCTGACAGCTTTCTGGAATACCAAAGCAGGGTTGATATCAGCAGACTGAAAAGCAGGACCAGCAGAAAACTGAAAAGGGTTTCGAACAGTGTGACACCGATGTGTGAGAGCAGAGAATTGCTTTTCAGCTGTTCCACAAAGCATCGGATTACCCGGCTGGGACTTGAGAAGAAAAAGCTGTCAATCCACTTCCTGTCTGCGCTGATTTCCCAGAGAATCAGAAACAATACAAAAATAATGGTTCTCCAGGTTGAAATTTCATGGTGATGTCTTCTGTGCTGTCTGACGAACTGTTCCTGTCTGGTCAGCTCAGCACTGGGTTTTTTCTTATTTTTATGCTTATTTTTCATGTGTCAGATCCTCCCATAGCAGGTTAAAATACTGTTGGAATTCGGGAGCATTTCTGGCGGCCAGGGGAGAGCTGTCCGCAAGAGTCAGATTTACGGATACTTCATTCTTGACTACAGCGGGACGGCCGGACAGGACGATGATTCTGTCCGCCAGACTGATGGCCTCCGATAAATCGTGGGTTATGATGATCATTGTCTTTCCGGCGGCTCTGATCAAACGGCAGATATCTGCGGACACGAACAGCCTTGTCTGGTAATCCAGTGCGCTGAAGGGCTCATCCAGCAGCAGAAGCTGTGGTTCCAGAGCCAGGGTGCGGATCAGAGCGGCACGTTGTTTCATACCGCCGGACAGCTCGCTGGGACGCTTATCCCGAAATTTGTCAAGTCCGTAATCTGTCAGAAGACGTTCCACTGCCTCCAGACGCTCCCTGGTCACGCAGTGATTCAGTTCCAGGCCGAGAATTACATTTCTGTAGACGCTGCGCCACTCAAAGAGATGATCTCTCTGGAGCATATAACCAATCTTCGGATAATGCAGGGAACCGTCAGGATTGTTTACAATGATGGTACCTTCCTCCGGCTCCAGAAGGCCGGCAATAATGGAGAGCAGTGTGGATTTACCGCATCCGCTGGGCCCTACAATGGCGATGAATTCGCCCTCCCGGACACCGAAGGAAATATTTTTCAAAGCCCTTGTCTCTCCGTGGAGACTGTGATAGGAATAGCCGATATTTTTTAACTCCAGGATATTTTGCATGGATATATCCCTTAAGTCCGGCTTTTTCGGACTTTCTTCCTTTTTTGCTTTTATCATAATGTATGAAAAAATTGCGAAGGGGTTCGGCTTTATCAGGCCGGATTTTTCATTTTTCGGTAAAAAAAGGGTTGACATCAGGCCGTAAGTGTGCGTATACTGAAAAAGGTCAAAAAATTAGAGGAAAGGAGGCACAAACATGAAGACCAGGTTGGAAGACAGAACATTACAACTCAGACAGGATTTTAAAATGCCTCCCGGTATCATGGATTAGTTCATTGGCGGTTGTTCCATACTGCCTGTTATAAAAGATGAATGAGTCATGACTGGCTGTCCGCAGGAGTCATGGCTCTTTTTGTGTTATAAAGGGATGGAACTGACTTCATGGATTCGGGGGGACGGAAAGAAGAAAAATATGACAGGAAGCTGTCGAACATTGTCCGCAGGAAGCGGACAGGAGGGTGTGGAAATGAATTTGCCGGAAAGTTTTATCAGTATTGCCGGGAAGTATGGGGTTGAGAAAGAAGAGATCATCTTTGCAGGCATGGCTGATTTTGATATGGAATACCGGTTTGCGGACACGATTGTGGCGCTGACAAAAGAGAAGCTGCTGCTGGCGGC
>JAAWLQ010000411.1 GCA_022797995.1 Lachnospiraceae bacterium | reverse complement strand
CGGATACTGCTGAAATCAGAAGCCGTGGTATCTCTGATAACGCAGAAAACAGGCAATCCATAAAGATTTCTTTGCAAAAAAAGGAAAAAGGCGGGAGAGACAGGTATGTGGTGTGCGGTTCATGTAGGAGATGGGGAAGAGGCCAGAATGGAAGCATTTGTGACAGGCCTGCTTCCAGAGAGCCTGAATGCCCGTTGCTTTCACCTCACCAGAAGCAGAAGGAAGAAATATGGCGGGCGGTGGCAGACTGTGCGGGAAAAATTATTGCCAGGGTATGTCTTCATCGATACAGATCAGCCGGAAAAGGTATATGGGGAATTGAAGAAGGCCGGAAAACCAAAGCTGTTATCTGATAACGAAACAGATATCTGCACGCTGCGGGAGCAGGAGGTAATTCTGCTGGATAGAATTGCAGATAAGATCGGAGAAATTGCTGTATCGAATATAAGAGTAAATGAAGACGGAACTTTTGAATTTCTGTCAGGCCCGATTTTACAGGTAAAGGAACTGGTGAGGAAGGTAGATCTTCATAAGAGGATTGCGAAAGTAGAAATGGATTTCCTGGGAAAGAGACAATTCCTTTATCTGGGGATTGAAATTGAGCCTTAGCAGAAAAAGCCTGCAGGACAGGAGCTGACAAAATGTGGTATGTGATACAGGTGTTTACAGGCCGTGAGCTGGAAATTGCCGAAATGTGCCGGGAAAGAGTGGCAGAGGAAGGGGAAGATGTCTTTGTTCCTCTGGCGGAGCGACAGACTAAAATCGACGGGCAGTGGACACTTGTGGAAAGCAGACTGTTTCCAGGTTATGTGTTTATTGAGACAGAAGAAATAGAAGATTTTCATATCCGCCTGAAACAGATACCTTCAATGACAAAGATTCTGAAAACAGGTGAATATATGACACCACTCAGAAGAGAAGAGGAAGAGTATTTAAGGCGCCTGGGAGGGGAAACACATGTAGTCAGATATTCAGAAGGCTTTATGGAAGGGGAAAGGCTGACTGTGATTTCCGGGGCATTGGCCGGATATGAAGGGAAGATAAAGAAGATTTTGCGGCATAAGAGGCTGGTCATTCTGGAAGTACCACTTTTGGACAGAATGGTGGATGTGACCGTGGGACTCGGGGTAGTGGAGAAAAGATAAAGAAGCTGCAAACTGCATTTGACGCTTCGCGCGCAGTGCAGGGAACGGCGGACAACAGGACATAGCGACGTCGGGGCATGAAAATGTGCTGAAATGGCGAAGCTATGTCCTTTTATTCATGCCAATAGAATTCTTGCAGGGCGTGGATTCTATTGTTTTGTCAGGGGAGAGAAAGTAACAGTGTCCTTAAAATTGATGTATATAACCAATAAACCGGAAATTGCGCTGATAGCCGAAAAATATGGTGTGGACCGCATCTGGATTGACCTGGAGAGAGAGGGAAAGGCAGAGCGCCAGAAAGGCAGAGATTCCGTAAAGTCAGACCACACCATAGAGGACATCAGAAAGATAGCACCATTGTTATCGGTATCGGAACTATTGGTCCGCATTAATCCATGGAATGAAAAATCTCAGGATGAGATTGATGCTGTCATTGCAGCGGGAGCAGACATGATTATGCTTCCCATGTGGAAGAGTGTGGAAGAGGTTGCTCTATTTGCGGATGCTGTAAAAGGAAGATGTAAAACCTCCCTGCTGCTGGAGACAAAGGAGGCAGAGAAATGCCTGAATGAAGTATTGGAGCGTTATGAAAAAAGGACGCTCTTTTTTGATGAGATACATGTGGGACTGAATGATTTGCATATTTCATACGGGTTGACGTTTATGTTCGAATTGTTGGCCAACGGAACTGTAGAGCAGATATGCAGAAGGATAGAGGCAGCAGGTATACCATATGGATTTGGGGGTATAGCAAAAATAGGGGAAGGAGCTGTCCCGGCAGAAGAAGTTATAATGGAACACTACAGGCTTCACAGTACAAGGGCAATTCTATCCAGAGCATTTTGCGACAGCACCAGAATAACTGATCCAGGAAAAATAGATCGAGTGTTCCAGGAGAATATGAAAAAGCTGAGAGCATTCGAGGAAAGCGTGCAACATATGGAGGTCGATTTACTGGAAAAAAATCGGGATAAATTGCAGGAAGATGTAGTAAAGGTAGTAGCGAAGATAAAGAGTAAGACAAACGGATAGGAAAACGGGAGTGAAAGAAAAAATAACAGCACAAAAACTGCAGACCCTTGCGGAAGGGTATGGTAATTCTTTTTACCTGCTGGATTCCGCACAGTTTCGGAGCAATTACAGAGAACTGAAATCAGCATTTGAAGCAGTTTATCCGCATTTTAATATAGCCTATAGTTATAAGACAAATTATACCCCGAAACTTTGTAAAATGGTAGATGAAATGGGCGGATATGCCGAGGTGGTCTCCGAAATGGAAATGGAGATTGCTCTTCGCTGTGGGGTAATGGCAGAGAAAATCATCTGGAACGGTCCGGTGAAAAGTGCAGAATGCATAGAAGAATTGTTTCTGGCAGGAGGCTGTGTAAACATTGATAACCTGGCGGAGGCTGAGAGGATTCAGACAATTGCTGACAGACATCCGGATAAAATATTTCAAGTGGGAGTCCGGTGTAATTTTGATGTGGGAGATGAGATATTAAGCCGGTTCGGTTTTGATACGGATGGGGAGGACTTTGGAAAAGTATGTGAGATATTGGCGGGTACTCCTAACCTTCATCTGAAATCTCTGCAATGTCATTTCGCAAAGCGGAAGGTGGAATATTGGCCCGGGAGAGCGGCAGGAATCCTGGCTGTATATGAAAAAGTCAGAGAAAAATATGGCATCGTACCTGACAGAATAGATTTAGGCGGCGGGATTTACGGGAAAATGCCAGAGAGTCTTTCGCGGGAGCTGGGATATGAACCACCGGGGTATGAGAGCTATGCAAAAGCCGGAGCAGCGAAATTGGCGGACAGATTCTATGGCGGCCAACGGGAAAAAAGAGAACAGATACCGGAACTGCTGATTGAACCGGGATCGGCCTTAGTGGGCGATTGTATGCAGTTTGTGACCAGAATAGATAATATCAGAAATATACGAGGAAAGTGGATAGCAACGGCTACAGGGAGCCAGAAAAATATATCCATGACAGGGATCAATCCTCCGCTGGAGGTCTTTGACGGAGGTGGTGAACGAAAACAATATGCGGATATGGATATCGCAGGGTACACCTGTATTGAATCGGATTATCTCTACAGGCATTATACCGGCTGGCTGGGGACAGGAGATTTTCTGGTGATAAACAATTGCGGCTCTTATTCCGTGGTCATGAAACCGCCTTTTATTCAGCCTAATGTTCCTGTGCTGGATATTGGATATGGAATGGACAAAGTGGAAGTAGTGAAGAGGAAGGAAGTATTTGAAGATCTGTTTAGGACATTCTATTTTGCCTGATGCTCTGTTTTCTGTAACAGGGACTTTGCTTTGAAATATGCAGGAATGAAGTAAGTGAGACAAAAGGTATGGATAATAATGGGGGAGGATTTTGCTATCAGGCTGAAAATGAATCTGGGGATCAAGAGAATATTTGATTTGCTTGCGTCGGGATTATTGCTGCTGTTATTGCTGCCGCTACTGTTCGGAATTGCTGTTGCAGTCAGGGCAGACTCGAAGGGGCCGGTGATATTTGCGCAGGAGAGACTGACGAAAAACGGCCGAATATTTCGGATGTATAAGTTCCGTTCCATGGTGGTAAATGCCGAGCAGATGGGAACGGGACTTTTTAATTATAAAAATGACCCACGGGTGACAAGGGTGGGGCGTTTTCTCAGGAATACCAGTCTGGATGAACTGCCGCAGCTATTCAACGTATTTAAGGGAGATATTAG
>JAAWLQ010000410.1 GCA_022797995.1 Lachnospiraceae bacterium | reverse complement strand
TTTTGAACCTCCTCAATTAATTTGTTTGGGGTGGAAGCCCCCGCTGTAATACCCACCAGTCGAGCAGTTTCAGGTAACTCTAAACACAAGTCCTCCAGTGTCTGTATAAAATAGGTATTCGCACATTCCTCACTGCAGATCTCATACAGCCTCCTGGTGTTGGAACTGTGCCTGCCACCTATTACAATCATTACGTCAGCTTCTGCTGCAAGCGCCCTTGCGGAGCGCTGTCGTTCCTCCGTAGCATTACAGATAGTATTTACAACACTACCATTATAACCTTTTTTTTCCAAAATTTCAACTATACCATGAAAATTGTTGTAGTTAAATGTCGTTTGGGCCACCACACATATATTTTTGTCCTTCGGAGGGATAAAATCTTCCGCTTCCCTCTCATTTTTCAACACTGTGACATCGCCCTTGCACCACCCGACAATTCCTTCCACCTCCGGGTGTCCCCCATTGCCCACGATGACCACATGATTTCCTTTCCGGCTCTCCTCTTCCGCTTTTTTCTGGATTCTCCGCACAAAAGGGCAGGTGGCGTCAACACACTCCACATTCTTCTCCTCCAGAAGGCGAAAAATTTCCTCCGGTACCCCATGAGCCCGGATAATCACTTTACAGTCGCCATTTTCTTCGCCGGAATCCCCTGACTTGCCGATTTCTTCCAGGAGCCTTGTCAGGTCTTCCTTCGTCTCCAGAACTCTGACGCCTCTCCGGGTCAGATCCTTCACAACTTCTTCGTTGTTCACGACAGGACCATAGGTATATATAGTTTTCCCGGTTTTTATCTGTTCATACACAGTATCTACCGCACGTTTTACGCCAAAGCAGAAACCGATGCATTCCGCCAGCCTTACTTCCATAGAAATCCTCCGTTCCTTCCTGCGAAAACGAAATCCCGTCTCAGCACAGAATTACCCTGTAAGAATCGTGTGCATCCCCGGAGGGACTCTAATAAACGGCAATTATTTCTGATGTCTACTATGGAATGATTCCTTCCACTACAGTTCATCAGCCTCTCACCCGGGCCTGTGTGCATAAATCAGCAACGGCATGGATTACCTCTTCCTGTGTCATATGGGAAGTGTCCACCAGCACGGCGTCTTCCGCCTGCTTTAAGGGTGAAATCTCCCGGTGCATATCCCGGTAATCCCTGTCCTCTATATCCGCCTGGATTGTTTTCAGATCGCAGGCCTCTCCTCTGGCAGCCAGCTCGTCATATCTGCGTTTCGCCCGCACTTCGCTGCTTGCCGTGAGATAGATTTTCAGCTGCGCGCCCGGCAGCACACAGGTGCCGATATCGCGGCCGTCCATGATGCAGTCGCTGTCCGCAGCAAGTCTCTTCTGGAGATTCACCATGGTGGTCCGCACCTCGGGAATCACACTGACCAGGGAGGCCGCATGGCTCACCTCCTCCGTGCGAATCAGCGAATTCACATTCTCCTCATTCAGACAGACCACCTGTACGCCGTCCTCATGCCGTATGGTGATGCGGGCCTCATGGCATTTCTCCGCAATCGCCGCTTTCTCCCGGAGATTTACGCCTTCCCGTATCATGAACAGCGCCATGGCCCGGTACATTGCTCCCGTGTCCACATAGATCAGATGCATTTTCCCGGCCACTGCCTTTGCCACAGTGCTTTTGCCCGCCCCTGCGGGTCCGTCAATTGCCACATTAAAACTCATCGCTTCGCTCCTTTATTAGTTCCCGTTCGGTCCGTTCCCGGCAGCAGATGCACGGAACTCCTTATCGTACACTGCTTCCCGCCAGATGTCCCGTGGACCAGGCGATCTGCAGGTTAAAGCCGCCGGTCAACGCATCCAGATCCAGCACTTCCCCCGCAAAATACAGTCCCCGCACCTTCTTCGACTCCATGGTGGAGGGATTGACATCCCGCACGCTCACACCGCCTCTGGTGATAATCGCCTCCTCAAATCCCCGAAGGCCCGCCACTGTCAGCGGCAGATTCTTGATCAGCTGCCCGAAGGCATGTCTCTCCTCCCGGCTGATTTCATTCACCTTTTTCTCCGGGTCAATGCCTGAAAGCTCTGTCATCACAGGAATCAGCTTCGCCGGGAACAGTTTCCCCAGAGAATTTTTGAACTGCCTGTTCTGATTCTCCTGGAAATCCCGCAGCAGCCGCCTGTCCAGCTGCTCCGCGTCCAGGGCGGGCTTTAAGTCAAGATACAGCTTTGCTCCACCCGGCCCGTAAAAGCTGCTGGCGGACAATACCAGCGGTCCGCTGACACCGAAGTGGGTGAACAGCATTTCTCCGAATCCCTGATAGACTTCTCTCCCTCCGGTCACCATGCGCAGAGACACATTTTTCAGAGAAAGTCCCATGAGACGGCCGCACCAGCTCTCCCTGATTCGGAAGGGCACCAGACCGGGCTCACACTTTCTGATTTCATGTCCCGTCTCCTCCGCAAAGCGATACCCGTCCCCGGTGGAGCCTGTGGAGGGATAGGAAAGGCCGCCTGTACAGACGATGCAGCTTTGCGCCCGAAGGAGCTGTCCGTCCGAAAGCCGGACGCCTGCGATGCTTCTTTCTGGATCCAGCACCAGCTCCCGGACTTCGGTATTCAGCAAAATCTTCACGCCTCTCTTTTTCAGTTCCCGCTGGAATGCCCCGATCACGTCCGAGGAATGATCCGACCGTGGGAATACCCGCTCTCCCCGCTCTGTCTTCAGCGGGCAGCCCGCCTGCTCCAGGAAGTTCATGATGGCCTGATTGTCATAATCGTAAAAAGCACTGTACAAAAATTTACCGTTGACACGGACATTGGCAAAAAGGGTGTCCATATCCCCGGCATTGGTCACATTACAGCGGCCTTTTCCCGTAATAAAAAGCTTTTTCCCCAGCTTTTCGTTCTTCTCAATCAGGCATACGGTGCTTCCGCCCTCAGCCGCCGCTATGGCAGCCATCATTCCCGCGGCACCTCCGCCTACAACAATCACGTCCATTCGGTCTCATCCTTCCCCGCCGTTAAAGTCCCCGACTATCCCAGACAGGCTCCACAGCCTGAGGCTCTTCTCCACTACTCGCCGCGTGATCCGCATGCTGTTCTGGCAGCAGACCTCCCTGTACAGGTCCTCGCAATCGAACAGGGGAATACTCTTCTCCGCTACCCGCCCCGCGGCCCGCATGCCGCATCAGCGGCAAACTTCCCATTCCGGGCCTGTGCATAATAGAATTTCCAGGACACCGTCCGGGCATCCTGGAAATTGTGATTTTCTACAAATCAGTTCTTTGTTTTCAAGGTCCGGCTCAGACCGGATACGCTCCGTTCTGCGTATCTGCCTGGGTCATATCCACCTTCTCCTGCTGGGCCTGGCGATACTTGAAGAAGTCCATTGCAACCTGAGGGAACAGTGCATAGCTCAGCACATCCTCGTCCTGCTGCTTCCACTCGCTCATCTCGGACTCCAGCTTATCCATCTCATTCTCCAGCATATCCGCATAACGGCAGGTAATTCTCTCCTCGCCGGGTATAACCTTGTCGATGACTTCCTGACTCATAGGCTTGATGGTCTGGCCATACTCGCCGCGCAGCACCGCTTTGGTCTCCTTGGTAGCCATCTTGTATCTCTCGCCCATCAGCACGTTGAACACCGCCTGGGTACCCACAATCTGAGACGAAGGAGTAACAAGGGGCGGCTCGCCCAGATCCTTACGCACCTGAGGGATCTCCTTCAGCACGTCATAGTATCTGTCTTCCGCGTTCTGTTCCTTCAGCTGGCTCACCATGTTGGAAAGCATTCCGCCGGGTACCTGGTACAGCAATGTCTTGATATCCACGCCCATCACCTTCGGGTTCAGCAGGCCGTTCTTCAGACACTCATCTCTGAAAGGACGGAAGTAGTCCGCAATCTCCGCCAGCAGATTCTGGTCAAAGCCCGTATCGTA
>JAAWLQ010000409.1 GCA_022797995.1 Lachnospiraceae bacterium | reverse complement strand
AGAAGGAATGACTATCAATTACAGCTATCAGATAGAACAAAACCAAATCATCATCCGCAAAGAATGGGACAGTTCCGCTGGCGCTTTCCACCTCCAGCACAAGCAATCCCTCTCTTGGAAAACGGAAGGTAAAGGCATGAGCGTAATCATGATATTCCTCGTTGAAAATATCCCCCACATCCTCCGGGAAAAAGGCCGCTTTTCCCTCCTGTATCTCACACCGTTTTCCTTCGATTTTCTCCTGCCAGGGAGAGAATCCGGAACAGGGCGGCACCGGCAGAGACAGCTTTCTGCAGAAATACCGCAGTTCCTCCACCCCCTGTGCATCCTCAGGCAGGCTGTCCGGATATTTTTTCTGCCCAAAAGCAAACAACGCATCCGTCATCTTCTGATTGGCCTCCGGCGTGGATACGGTCTGATTCAGAGAGATGACCATATCATTCTCCGGGAACCCCACCGCCAGCTGTCCCATGGCCCCGTCCGCATAGTATGCGTTATCCCGGATCCACATCATGCCTCCGTACCCTCTGTGCAGCTTTTCATCGGTGGGATTCTGCATCTGTGTGGCGAATTCCACCCAGGCCGGGGAAAGGATCTGCTCTCCCTCCCATTTCCCCTTTTGAATGTATAGCTGCATCAGTCTGGCATTGTCCAGGGTGGTGGTAATGATTCCGCCGCTTCCGTTCTGGGAACCGTCCGGATGATTCAGCCAGCCCACTCTCTCCTCGCTGATGCCCAGCTTCCGGAACAGTCTGGGCGTCAGATACTCCTTCAACCCCAGGCCCGTCTTCCTCGTGATGCAGGCGCCCACCATGGAGCAGGCGATGCTGTTGTAATAAAATGCCGTGCCCGGCTCATGAACGATGGGAATCCGGAAAAACTCTCTGATCCATTCCGCCGACTTCACGGAAGGCATGGTCTCCATACCCGACGCCATGGTCAGGATATGCCGCACCTTCATCTGACTCCAGTAAGGCCCCGCACAGCCATCCGCACATTCCGGGAAAATATCTGTCAGCCTGTCCTCCAGCGACAGCAGTCCCTCCTTCTCCGCAATGCCATATGCCGTTCCCGTAACCGTCTTCGTCAGCGACTGACTGCCGTGGGGAATATTCTGGGCAAAAGGCTGCCACCAGCCCTTTGCCGCAATCTTTCCGTGCCGCAGAATCGCAAAGCCGTGCATCTCCGTGCCGGAGGCTTCCAGATCTCTCACAAACTGCAGGATATCTCTGCTTTTTATCCCCAGGGATTCCGGTGTCACTTCCGGTAATTCTCTTCTCTCCATATGTGCCATATATGCTCCCCTTTCCTTGATGTCATTTTCTTTTTCTTTTTCTGTTTCATCTTCGCTTTCAATGTCAGCTTCCCTTCTACCACATTTACCGGCACAGTTCGGACAAAAACGTCAGACCGTGCCGGTTTATGTTTTGTTTATTTGCGGCTTTCCACGTATTCCTTCACCTGTTTTTTGTAGTCCGCTATGATGTCGTCGATTCCCGCCGCTTTACACTTCTGGATAAACTCATCCAGTTTGGCTTCCGTATTGTCCTGGTAGATTCCGAAGCAGAAGGAGAAACGATATTCGTTGAACAGCGCGTTCAGATTCGCCAGCTCTGCCTCGTACTGTGTTCCGTTATAGCTGAATCCGCTCACAGGGAAGTTGTCCATCGAGACCTCCGCCGCCAGGTATTTATCCTGATATTTCTGCAGGTCCTCGTCAATTTTGGCGGAAGGATCGTCGTTATTCTGAATCCAGTACAGCCAGCTTCCCCAGGGATAGGCCTCTGCCCTGGGCCCCAGCTCCCGGGTATTGGTCTCTTTATCCAGAATATAATGCTCTCCTTCGATACCGCCCAGAAGGAGCATATGTACCTCCTCGTCATACTTCATGCAGTCCAGAACCACCGCGGAGCGCTCCATCTTCTTGGAGGACACCGGGAAACAGGTGGTATAGCCGTAATAGCCGCCTCTCATGCTCACGCTCTTGTCGTCAAAGGAGCAATCCAGATAGACTACATCTTTTCCTCGCTCCTTCATGGTCTCCCGCAGGGTGCTTGCGCCGTAGGGATCCGATCCCATAACCGCGGATTTCCCCTCCGCGAAATTGTCATTCAACATGGTACCGTTGGCCATCACATTGGCAGGGAAGACACCGGCCTTGTTCCATTTGGCCATTTTCAGCACGAAATCTCTGTAATTCTGTGTTCCTGCAAACCATTCCAGCTTGTCCGGGTCGAAGGCCTCGTCTGTTCCCAGTTTATCATAGTCATAGTTGTACAGCATCCAGGTGATATTGCCTGCGTCCATGCCGAAGGTATGATGTCCCAGTAGATCGCTGTCCAGAGGGTAGGAATTCTGCGGGTTAAAGGCGAAGAGTCCCTCATTGTTCCCGGCGGCCACCGCAAGCATGTATTCCTCCAGGTCATCCATGCTTTTGATATCCTCCGCCTTGAATCCGTATTTGTCCAGCAAATCCTGTGTGGTCACATAACCGTTCCCGCCCAGCCAGGAGGCTGCAGGGGGAATTCCGTAAATCTTCCCGTCAAAGGTGGCTGCCTCCCAGGATTCTTCCGGCTGATTCTGATAGGTCAGCGGCATCCAGGTCTTTACGAACTCCATATCAAAGGGAATGTATGCTTCGCTTCTCACATAATCCGCAAAGCCTGTCCAGGAAGCGGCATAAATCATATCCACATCCTCGTCCCCTGCCAGGAACACATTGTATTTTGCCTGAAAATCCGACCAGGGAATATGTACAAAATTCACGGTTGTGTTGGTCTTTTCTTCTATCAGTGCAACCGCCTTCTGGGTGACACTCTCCCAGTCTGTTCCCAATGCGCCAACCACATAGCAGTTTACCGTCTCATGTTCGGACAGGTCAAGGTTTGCCCAGGGATTGTCCGGATCCACCTCTCCTTCCTGTTCTTTCCCTTCTCCTGTGTTCTCCGCATTCTCACTGCCGGCATTTGCGGTACTTTCCTGGCTTCCCGCCGACGAGGAGCCTCCTCCCCCTTCCCGGTCGCCGCATCCTGCCGCGGACAATACCAGCATTCCGGCCAATAGTGCCCCTGTCATCTGTTTCCATACATTCTTCTTTCTCATTTTGACCTCCTATCCTTTCACGGCTCCGACCGTAAGTCCTTTTACGAAGTGCCTCTGTATCACCGGATACAGGAATATAATCGGCCCCGTAACCACACAGGTCATCGCCATTTTCATCCCTGCCTGAGGGACAGTTTCATACATCACAACATCCATTTCTCCCTTCGCCACAAGCTGCTTCAGCGCTTCTATGCTGCTGAGCATCTCCTGCAGGAAGTACTGCAGACTCTGCATATCCTTATTGGTAATAAACAGCATGGAGTTATACCAGTCATTCCAGTATGCCAGCGCTGAAAACAATCCCAACGTCGCTATCAGCGGCTTGGACAACGGCATCATCAGCCGGATATAAATCCAGAAATCATTGGCACCGTCCATTTTAGCGGACTCCACGATGTCAAAGGGAATGCTTTTCATAAAGTTTTTGGAAATGATCATATTCCATACGGAAAATGCCATTGGCATTATCATCCCCAGATAATTGTTCTTAAAGCCCAGGTATTTGGTACACAGAATGTACCAGGGTACCATTCCGCCGCTGAACAGTGTGGTGAAGAAGAAAAACAGGGCAAACGCATTTCTCCAGGGAAAATCCCTTCTGGCCAGAACATACCCCGTCATGGTAGCCAGAACAATGGACAGGCATGTTCCCACCGTTGTGACAAAAATCGTATTGCGGTAGGAATATAGAATCCTGGCAGGATTCCGGAAAACCCATCTGTAGGAATCCAGCGAAAATTCAGATGGAATCAGCCGATACCCTTCTTTCAACAGTGCCGATTCCGACGCAAAAGAAGAAATCAGAATCAGGTAAAAGGG
>JAAWLQ010000408.1 GCA_022797995.1 Lachnospiraceae bacterium | reverse complement strand
TGCCATCACATCCGAAAGTCCCCTGATGACAGGTTCCTCCGCCTCCGCAGACTCCTGCGTTTCACTGCTCAGCATCCGCTGAAAAGCATCGTTCAGCATCTGTTCCAGCTCTTCTTCACAAGGATGCTCCTCCGCCTCCAGCACGAACTGCATCTGGGTCAGAAAAGACATCATCGGCGGGTCATAGCTCCGCAGACTCTCCCTGTCCCGGGGTGTGGTATCCACATACCCCCCCAACAGGGAATGTTGCTCCAGAATCGGCTGCAGCCTGGTCCGCATCGCCCCTCGGTAGCTCCGATAGGGAAGCAGGAATTCTTCCTTCTGTCTCCGGCTCCAGCTGTCGTTCTTATTCAACCATTCTTCGCTGTCCAGCGCATAGACATAATTCATACATGCGAAAACTTCCTCCAGCCAGAAAGGCTCCGGCCACACCGTCAGATTCCATTGTCCGCTCAATTTTATTCCTCCCGATATCCTGTTCCGTTCCGCCACCGGCCGTCCGGCGGCTCCTGCTCTGCTGCTCTTTAATTCTATAACATGTTTATCACAACACTTCACAGTTGTCAAGTATATTTTATTATTTTTCAATATTTTAATATTGTATAACTTTTTATGTGTATCAAATATTATTTTCCGCTCCATTTTCTCTCCACAAAAAAACCATGACCGCCCCAAAAGGCATAAAGCGTCATGGTCCATGTTCCGTGTCTGTTTTCTATTCCAGCCAGACTTTCATCGCCAGGCTGCTTCTCTGCTCAAATGCTGCAATTTCTCCGGCAGCTCCCGCACCCTAAGGAACTATATAAACAGTTCCTGAGTTGTTTATATAGTTCCTGAACTGTGCGCACGGTTCGTAAACCTGTCTCCCTACATCAGAAATCTGAGCCAGGGGTCAAACCACAGGATAATCCGTCGGAGCATCCGCGTTCCCTTCGGGACATCCTCCGCGAACAATTCATCTGCCTCCGAGCCGGACAATACCGCCGGGACGGCATTTTTCTGATAATCGAGGAAGATATCCTTAAGCTGTCCGTTTACCTCCGCGCTGTCAATGACCAGCATCAGCTCCGTATCCTGATAGACACTCTTCATATCCATATTGAAGGAACCGATGACAGATAATCTGTCGCCGATCAGAACACTTTTGCCATGATAGGAGTACGCGCCGCTGTATTCCAGCACCTTCAGACCCGTATTCAGTATTTTTTCTTTATTCAGGACATAATCCACCGCGCCGAAATAATTGCCGTTGGTCTTCGAGGCATTCGTCATCAACGTGATATTTTCATTCTCCCGGCAAATTTCGGCAAAGGTATCATACATGAAATCATTACACATAATATAAGGCGTATGGATAATTGTCTCCCCGCCGGCATGCTCAATGAGCCGGCAGATGCCCCAGAACACCTGCGGTTCCTTTGGATACAGACCTGTGGGATTGCTCAGCAGGCCGATATAGCTGACGGGAAACGTCACCTCCCGGTAATCCACCTCTTCAAACTGTCGGGGATTCTCCTCCTGCATCCTGCTATAAAGGCTGTCCAGTTCGGCGGCCGCCTTTTGCACGGAGGCGCTCCTTCTCTCCAGCTGCCCGTGTTCCCAGAGCCGGCAGCAATCCTGTCCGATCATTTCCTCGAAATACCCAATCAGCTCATAAACGGAGCTCTCTCCCTGTCCCGTGTTGTATACCAGCACATCCCTGTCATAATTCTTATGCCCCTCCTGATCTCCCAGAAAATAATCAAAAGTATTCCTGCCTCCCAGCAGATAAACGGAGTCGTCGGCGATGATATACTTATCATGCATTCTGCTCATCCCCCTCCAGGGCGTCAGAACATTTGCTTTGTTATATACGATAATGTCCACATTGTCCGTGGTCTCCAGCGCATAAAACCAGGGATTCCCCTCCACCTGCGTCCAAAAGGCAAAGCCGTCCAGCAGAATCTCCACCCGGACTCCCCGGAGCGCCGCGGCCCGAAGCGCCGCCATCACCTGCATCCCGGAGGTGTCCGAGCGCATTTCGAAGGTGGACAGAATAATCCTCTCCTTCGCCTGGGAGATCAGGCGGATTCTTTCCCTGAGCGCATCGCCGTTGTCCTCGATAATCACGGCCCGGTCCCCGGAAATTTCTTCCCCGTAAAACCTGTCCGCCTGAAAAGCTTCCTTATATTCTCCGCTTACCTCCGGCTGCCTGCGATAGGGCAATACGGCGCACAGAATAAAGCAGATGACTGCCAGAAAAAGGATCCCGGCAATCAGCAGAATTTTTGCTTTCCCTTTCTTTTGCTCCTTCCCCTTCCCCGGCTCCTGTTCCCCTGTGGTCAGCATTCTTATATGAAATACCAGATACATGGCCCAGGTGAAAGCTATGGCGGCCATCAGCAGATAAATCACGGCGTTGGACACAAGCAGCGGAAGGTTCGGCACAAAAAGCAGAAGGAGAATTCCTCCGTCCAGAATACAGGTGCAGGCCTTCCCATACCACAGGGCGCCCACGATTTTCCTGCCCTTTTTGATGAGTATCAGGCCCATTACAGCCATATATACTTCTTTCAGAAGGAAAAAGATCAGAAGCCGGATTGTCAGCGGGTACTGAAAGGTCAGAGCCAGGGCAATTCCCCCCTGGGTCAGCTTATCCGCCACCGGGTCCAGCACTTTTCCGAAATCTGTCACCATATTGAATTTCCTGGCAATTTTCCCGTCCAGGAAATCCGTCAGAAAGGAAACCCCAAGGACAAGCAGAGCCGCCATATAATATGGCTTCGAATCCGCCCGGTAATACAGCACCAGAAATACCGGCAGCAATGCAATTCTGAAATAACCCATCAAATTGGGAATTGAAAAATATTCTTTTGTTCGTTTCAAGGCTCTGTCCCTCCCGTACCGCTCATCTGTGCTCTCCGCAGCTTTTCCAGGCCTGTTGCCTGGCACCTCAGTTTCCTCTCATTATACACCCTTTGCGGAAAAAAGGAAGCTCTGCCCGCGTTTTTGCGCACGGCAGTCTCGGGCTTGCCGCGCAAAGAGCACATGAAAACACCTCGCGGTGGTATCCAGTGATCAGTAACGAAATCGTAACAGTTCAGTGCCCTATCTGAACTGTTACACGAAATCAATCAAATTTTAATCAAATTATTACAGAAATATTTACAATTCAGAGATATCTGGGGTATACTGTCTTGGTAGAAGATATCATAAACGGATATATTTTAGATACATTGGCGCAGAATAAACGTTACACCTGAACATTACACAGAACCTGGCGTCATGTCTGAATTATCACATAATCACATCGAAAAAGGAGATAAAATATGTGTGGAATATGCGGATTTATAGAGAGAACTGCCAAAAGGTCGTCAGACATTCAGCGGCCGGCACAGGAACGGGAGAAGATTCTGGAGGCAATGATGGCCACCCTGATTCACCGCGGTCCTGACGATGGAAAAAGCTGGATGTCAGACAACGCCGCTTTTGGGTTCCGACGTCTGAGCATTATCGATCCTTCCAGCAGTGTTCAGCCCATGACAAATGAGACCGGTGACCTGGTTTTGGTATTCAACGGAGAAATCTATAATTATCAGGACCTGCGGCAGGAGCTCTTCAAGGCCGGGCATCGTTTTGCCACCCAGGGAGATTCGGAGGTGCTGCTTCACGGATACGAGGAATGGGGGGAGCATCTCCCCGATCATCTGCGGGGCATGTTCGCCTTCTGTATCTGGGACGAGAAGAAGCAGACCCTATATGCCGCCAGAGATCCCTTTGGAATCAAGCCCTTTTACTATACTCTCACGGGAGAGGCCTTTGTGTTCGCCTCGGAGATCAAGGGAATTCTGCCTCATCCCTCCTATAAAAAGGAGCTGAATCCGGAAGCGCTGGAGCAGTATCTGTCCTTCCAGTATTCCGCTCTGGAGAAAACCTTCTTCCAGGGAATCCGGCAGCT
>JAAWLQ010000407.1 GCA_022797995.1 Lachnospiraceae bacterium | reverse complement strand
TTTCAGATTCCGCAAACTGTATCCCCTGAATTGTTTCGTCCCGCATCACTATACTTTCATCCCCTGCATGAATATCCTCTGCTTTGCCGCTTGCGGCACAGCTGCATAAAAAAGCACATTGCAGCAAGAGAATCAGGATGGCTCCCGCCACCCTTTTCCTGTAAACCATTCCTGCCATTTTAATTCAAACCTTTACTTTCAAGCCATGCAGCAATATGGTCTGCAATCACATCATTATTCATCTCTTGGAACATGAAGTGGCTGTTTCCGGTAATCCCTTCATCAGGCAGGTTAACCACCGTGCAGTCACCACTGTCCGCATTATAACTCTCCGCAAACTGGACAGCCCCATCGCGTACTCCCTTCCAGAACCCTGTGGACATAATATCTTCCGGGCCATTGTCAATGTAATCCCCAAAGTAAATTATAATGGGAATATCGGCTTCCAGCAGCTTCTGATATTGTTCCGAACCTGGTTGTGGCGTTCCTCCCGGCTCAATGGCTATGATTGCAGAAATGTTTTCCACCGGCACATCCCATCCTACAGCGCCGCCCTGGGAATGCGTCACGAAAATTGCCTTATTGCCCGTCATCTCATAGACATCTTCCATCACTGCGCCAAGGGCAGCTGCATCCAGTGCTTGGTCAAAATTTCCGGTATTCGGGGTCATCTGGCGGAAGAACTGATCCTGTGCCTCATCCCCCTCCGGGAATTGAGATCCTTCATATCGTTCCGGAGCCACACGGCCAATCCTGAAATGGGTGTACCATGCCTGGTCACCCGGCTTATAGTCCTTGGAATCCTCTGCCCATGTATCAAGAAATCCATCCATTGTCATCGAAGCCGTTGCACCTGCCTCACCGCGTCTGGGCTGATCTACCAGAAATGCCGCATAGCCTTTTTTCAGGAACAGATCCGACCATCCTTCACGTCCATCCGGCGTTGTCATCCATCCCATGCGGGACTGGCCATAGCCGTGCAGGTAAACAATGGGATTTCCATTGTCATTGACAGGAATCTGATAAAATACATTAGCATGATCCACATGGGCTGTATTGCCCGCACGGGTTATATCCATCCAGTTGGTTGTCGGGTCATATTCCCCCTCTACCGGTTCCGTAACCGTACCCCCTGAAGAAAACATGCCCTGTCTGGCAATCATCAACACATCTGACAATATTGCATCAGGAGCAGTTGCTCCTTCTCCCTCCGCAGTCGCCATATTTCCTTCCTGCCCCGTGTCTGCCACTGTATCCTGTGTATCCCCCGCTGCATCCCCTTGTGTTGCTCCCGGCTGGCTGCTGCAGCCTGCCAGCATAGAGACTGTCAAAACCCCTGCCAGTAATATAGCTGTTATATGTCTTCTTTTCATCTGATATCCTCCCGATCTCTTATTGATTCCTACCTATGTGTTCAAAATCTGACTGTCCTCGGTTCACCGCCAAAGGAACTGAAAGTTGCCACTGCATCCTCAAGATAAAGGACCTCTGTATTATCATCATCCGCCGAATAATTCTCTTTCAGGGAAGGATATGCATCCAGCATATGCTCCTTTGCTTTCACATTCTCATCACGGATCAGCCTGCATGCAATGCGTACCCACACACCATCGCAGAAGGCACATATTTCCACTTTGGGGTTTGCCTGAATCTGTCTGGAAACATCCTTGACCTTTCCTGTCTGAATATACATTTTTCCTTCAAAGATATCAACGGTGCCAAAGGGACGCACACGGGGCTGATCTCCTTCTGCCGTTGCAAGATAATAGATCCCACATTTCTTCAAAAACTCAAAAACTTCGTTCATTTCCATACCTCCACTTTTAATTATTTTCATATATATCCGTCAGCCACCTGTCAAACTCCGGAACCCAATTAGAATCTGCGTTCCCTGCGCCAAAGCCATGGGGCTGGCCGTCATAACAGTGTTCTTCTACTGAAACGCCGGCCTCGCGTACTGCATCAGCATTTGCCATGAACTGCCTGTAAAAAGGATCTTCTGTTCCATAGGCATAGAATGTAGGCGGCAGGCTGGAGCTGCGGAATTTTTCAACATCTGTGGAGCCTACGGACAATCTGCCATAAAAGGAATAGATATGCCCTATTGCCGCCGCATCTGCAGATATACCGTCAAGGGAATCGGGAACATAGTTTTCATCAAGCAGGGTTGGGCTGGTCGTACCTTTCCAGTTGAGCACCTGCTCCCCGCAGAGGATTCCGCCTGCCGAATATCCGACAACAGCAATGTCCTTCTCATCAATGCCGTATTCTTCGGCATAATAGCGGACATAACGGACAGCTCTGGCAAGGTCAAGTGCCCCTTCTTCCTGTGTATAGGGCCGGAGCCTGTACTGCACCACAAAACATTGATATCCCAACTCCGTCAGCTTTTCCGCTGTAGGGTAGGTATCCCCCTGATTGCCACGGAACATAAAAGCACCACCCGCACAAAGCATGACTGCCCCCTTTACCGGAATCTCCGGATTTGCAGGGTAATATTCCATGCTTGGCCTGAAATCAGGCGGATCAAAATAGTCGGCAGATTCAGAATAAGTTCTGGGAGCCGGCATTTTCCCTTCCTCCCAAAGATAGATAACCTGTTCTGTTCCGGGTGTGGGATCTTCCAGATGAAACCCGGCAATGTCTGTCTCACTGTCTGACCGTACCTCCGTTTCCTCATGCCCGACATCGGATGAAGGATTTTCCATTCCGGTCGGAACTTGCTCTTGCAGATCCTGACTGCCGCTTTCCCTTTGACTCCCTGAACAGGCAGTAAGTCCGCATACAAACAGTAAACTTAAGCAGATTGAAACGAATCTTTTCACTGAAAATTCTCCTTTCCCAAATATCCTGCTGCTAATTTCTCAATCGTCTGTGGTCTGGTCATTCGCCCTTACCAGTTCACAGAGTGTTACATGCTCATTGCGGTATCTGGCGGCAGGATTCTTTTCCGGCCTGGAAAGGTTGAACTGTACCGCCATTTTGGGGCAGGCATGGACACAGGCATAGCATGCCTGACACTTTTCAGGATTATGGATGGCATGCTGATTTTCCAGATGGATGCAGCCAGCCGGACATACTCTGGTACAAATCCCACAGCCAACACATTCGTCAGCCACCTTAAAATCTGCCCATATCGTCTCCGGCGCATTTTTCACCATCTTTAAATACATTTTATGGGCCGTTTTTTCTGCAAGACTTGCCTTTTGTATGCCTCTCTTTTTTTCCTGAACATCGGTCCTGATCTGAGCTAGATGCTTTTCCACCTGCTTATCCTTCGCCATCTGTTCATTCATATCAAATGCCGGAAGGAAATTATCCACCATCTCAATCGAGGTAATATAGTCTGCCTTTTTCCCCACACTCTGGATAAATCTGCCAGCGATTTCCGCAGCCCCTCCATGATGTGCGCCGTAAGTCAATACAACAAACAGATAACCTGTATCAAAGGAAACCCTGCGGATAAATTCTTTCACCATGGCCGGCATTTCATGTCCATAGACTGGACATACGATACCAATGCTGCCCGCCGCAAACTCCAGCCTCTCCTGCTTTATTACCTGTGGGATGCTTATGATTTCTTCATCCAACGTTTTTGCCACATACAGGCTGTTTCCGGTTCCTGTAAAATAAAAAATCATCTCTGTTCCCTTCTCTAAGCTGTAACCATTGTATTGTAAATTGCTTTATTTGTACAATGCCAATATTGCAATCCACATTCCGCAAAATGGAATCTGAACGTTTACTTTCTTTTTCGCATCTGTTATAATAACAGCAATCCAATGGCTTTGCAGCCAAAAAAGAGAGGGAAATTCTTTATGATTGATTATAATATTCTGGAACAGTTTGTTACATTTTATCAGACTGGAACCCTGCGTGAAACCGCAAAAAAAATGCATATTTCCCAGCCTGCGCTGACAAGAAATATGCAGAAATTAGAA
>JAAWLQ010000406.1 GCA_022797995.1 Lachnospiraceae bacterium | reverse complement strand
ATCAAATGTCTGCATGTCAATGACAACCGGGGGACAGGTGACGAGCATCTGGCTCCCTATACCGGCAATGTGGTCTGGAGTGAATTTACGGAGGCATTGAGGGAAACAGGATATACCGGCGCCATGAATTTTGAGACATTCGGTCAAATCCGGCCGGAGAAGGCAGACTGGGAGACGGTTCCGATCTGGCTGAGAACAATCTGCCGGATCGGTGAGGTGTTTCGAAGTAAGATTGTGAGCTGAGTACATAAACATAAATTAAAAAGGACGGGAATCTGTGATGGCAAATTTATTTCGTGAAAAACTGGCTTCGGGCAGAAGGCTTCTTGGCACCCATGTCAATCTGACCGATTACCATATATGTGAAATGCTTGGCTCCATCGGATTTGATTATCTTTGGATCGATATGGAGCATTGTTCCATCAATTTTAACAGCATGGAGATGCATCTGATCGCGGCAAAAGCGGCCGGGACACCCACATTGGTCCGCGTGCCCTGGAATGACATTCCGGATATCAAGCGCGTGCTGGAGACCGGACCGGATGCGGTGCTGATTCCGATGATAGACAGCGTGGAGGAGGCAAAACGGGCAATCGATACCTGTATCTATCCGCCGGAGGGAAAGAGAGGATATGGGCCCAGCCGCGCAATATGCTATGGCATCGACGACGCGCGGGAATATGTCCACGGCAGATACAAGGAAATGCTGCGCTTTTTGCAGATTGAAAGTAAAAACGCGATTATGGAGCTGGAGGAGATAGCAGGGATTCCCTATGTGGACGGATTTATCCTTGGCCCCAACGACCTGAGCGGCTCCGTCGGGATACCTTGTGAGTGGTGGACAGAGGAGGTTGACCGGTTGATAGACCTTGCAATCGAGAAAGCACATAGATGTGGCAAACCCATCGGACTGTCAGCGGCATCCACCGACCCGGAAATCCTGACACACTGGTTTCAGAAAGACGTGGATTTCATTTCGGCCGGCACAGATATCAATTACATTGTCCGGGGTTCCAGGGAGAACCTGGCCACAATGCGCAGACTTGACGATGAATGTGGGAAACGGCAGGCGGACTTCTGAAGCTCTCTTTTTTAAAGTAACAGTTCGGACCGGGCGCTGAACTGTTACTTTTTAGCAGGCGGCAGGGCTGGCAGAACTGTGAAAAGCTGCTTGACAACCGGTAAAATGTATCTTAAGATTGATCTGCATAGCTGTATGACAGATTTGCGGCTCAGGGGCTGAAAAAGGAGAGAATTCATGGATATCAATTATCATATCAGTAAAGAAGTTCTGTGCGACCAGGTGGCGGACCGGCTGGAACAGATGATTCTCAGCGATAAAACTCAGGTGGGGCAGAAGCTGCCGTCAGAGCAGGCGCTGGCAACCGGTTTCGGCGTCAGCCGCCCGGTGATTCGGGAAGCGCTGGCAATTCTGCGCGCGAGAGGGCTGGTGACGGTCCAGGCAGGCGGCGGTTCCAGCATCATTATCCCGGAGCCGATTCAGATGCTGGATGTGGTCAACCGCCTGACGAGAATGCATCATATAAGCTCGGAAGAAGTCTATGAGGTACGAATTCAGCTGGAGGTCATGGCAGCGCGTCTGGCGGCGGTGAATGCGAAGCCGGAGCAGTTAAAGCGCATGGTGGATATCAACCGGAAGATGGAACGGGAGAAGAGAAATGCGAAGGTGCGGGCGGAGCTGGATCTTCAGTTCCATCAGCAGCTGGCCGAGGCCTCCGGCAATCAGCTGCTGAGTATTTTTGTGCAGTCCATGAACGGCATTCTGCAGACCATGCTGGAGAGCGTGTTCGAGCTGCTGCAGTCCCAGGAAGACGGCGTCTCCTATCATAAGAGAATCATAGAGGCTCTGAGTTCCGGAGACAGAGATCGGAGCGAGGCGATTATCCGGGACCATCTGATGATGTCCATGCGCAATTACGAGCTGGTCAGAGCTCAGACCCAACATGACGAGAAGACAGAGCCGGAAGCGTGATCAGCCATATACATATTGTATGACATACACTGTGAGCGGCAGGGTAACAACGGATATGAAAGTGGAAAGTACCACAGTCTCCACCGCGTAGACATAATCTCTTCCATGTAACTGGGCATATACCGCCACATTGCTTCCCACGGGACAGGCCGCTGCAATGAACAGGCACATTTTCAACGTATAGCGGCTTCCCGGCAGAAGACTCAGGATCAGTCCGGCGACGGCGGCGTTGACCAGCAGGCGGACCACAGTGACCGCATACAGTTTCCTGGAAGTCAGCATGGCCCTGAAATCAACTTTTGCCATATAGACGCCGGATACGAGCATGGCAAGCGGAGTGTTCATATTTGCTGAATTTTCAATGACAACATCCAATATTTCAGGCAGATCAATCTCTGCGAGAAATAAAGTCAATCCCAGCAAAAAAGCGATCATAAAAGGCGATAAGACTATATTTTTCCATTCAATCTTCAATTTCTTTTCCGTGAGTACAGCCGTGCCGTAAGTCCACTGTAAAATATTCAGACAGGCAATGAACGGCGCCACATAAAAGACGGCCTCATCATTCAGCACGGCATAAATCAATGGAATCCCAAAAAAACCCGGATTGGAAAAGGCTGCGGCGAAATGTCCTATGGGATCGTTCACGAAGAAAATTCTGGAAATCAGAATGGCGGCAGACAGCAGAAGCATTGAAAAAACGATACTCAGCAGCAGGGCCTGAATTCTTTCCGGCGATCTTTCCACCTGAAAAGCTTTTAAAATGACACAGGGCAGGCTCAGCCGAATCAGCAAATTCCCCAGACTTTTGCTTCCTTCTTCCGAGATATAGTTTCTTTTGTGCAGAACTGCGCCAACAAACATAAAAAGAAACATGGATACCAGTCTTTTGCATAATATTATCAGAATACTCATCTCTTTCCTCCTCGTATTTGATTTATTATAACATGCATTTTCCCCCGGAACTAATACTTTTTTGATAATATAAATATAAGATTTTGATTATAAACAATTTGATAAGGGAGCATAATTTATGGATAAACAGCAATTGGAATACTTTATACTGACGGCAGATACCTGTAATATTTCCAAAGCGGCAAACCGGCTGTGGATTTCTCAGTCCGCGTTAAGTCAGACGATTAAGAGGCTGGAAAAAGAACTGGGCTGCCTCCTTTTTACCCGGACCGGGAAAAAAATTTTCCTGAATGAAAACGGGAAAATCTTCTATAATTATGTCTGTCAAATGAAAATGTGCTATGATAATGCGATGCATGAAATTCAGGAAACCAATGATAGCTTCAATCGGGAGATTCGTCTGTTTATCGGCTGTGCCTCCCTGTATCTTCCGCAGCTCATGTCCTGTTTAAAAAAGAACACTCGTGATATGGTTTTTCGGGTTTTTCAAATGGAATCCTCTTTCACGGATACCGGAGAAGCAGATCTGAGCATCATTGCCGTGTCCGAGCCCATAAACGACTCCAACGCCGTTTTGCTGCTTGAAGAAGATATTCTGCTTGCACTGCCCTGGGATCATCCGCTGGCAGAGTCCGGGAAAATAGAATTAGATGATCTGAAAAATTTTGAATTTGTCAGTCTCAACGCCAACTGGACGCTGGAAAATCTCATTCGGGAAAAGTGTGCCCGGTATGATTTTCAGCCCAATGCCGCCATTCGAGTGGATAATCCCGCCGTTTTAAGGACGCTCCTGTGCGAAGGCTTGGGGATTGCCTTCATCCCGGAAAAAACCTGGAACATTAAGTTCTCCAATGGTGGACTGATTCTGAAGCGGGTGGAAGCGCTCTCTCTGAGACGATATGTTTATCTCATACGGAAGGAAGGATATCAAAAGCAGGCTGTCCGTACATGCGTGCCACTGATCAGACATTTTTTTGAATCCACATTTTCCTGAAAATGTACAACAATTCAGACAGCAAATATACCCTAGACATTTCCGGTAAAAAAGGTTATAAT
>JAAWLQ010000405.1 GCA_022797995.1 Lachnospiraceae bacterium | reverse complement strand
CTCCCATCCTTTTTTTAACAAAAAATAAGAATTTCACCAGAAATCCAGGGAGCAGGAAGGGTAGATTTATGAGCTGCTGAAGAAGGGGCATATTCTTTGCAAGAATATAGACACTGTTGGCGGATGCCAGCGAAGTCTTCCATTCATTATACCGGGAACCGCTGGAAGCACTTCCATAATGGATTACCTCCGCGGCAGGCTCATAGTAATTCCTGTATCCGTAAATTCTGGCCCGGTAGCCGATATCCAGATCCTCCAGGTAGGCAAAATGAGCTTCGTCAAACAGACCGATTTCCTCCAGCACGCTCCGACGATAAATCGCCGCTCCTCCGCAGGCGGAAAACACTTCTGTCGGCTTGCCATATCCGGCCGCAGGTTTCCCCTTTCCCCGGGCATAGGCCCAGCCCAGAACGCAGTATCTGTCCCCTGCGTCATCAATTCTGTCCGGCTCATCCCACATAAGCATTTTCGCACTGACGGAAAAGGCATGAGGCTTCTCCTCAATGGCTTCCACCAGCGCCCTGATAAACTGCGGACGCACTTCGGTATCATTGTTCAGCAGAATGACAAAGGGCGCTTCCGAGTCCTGTATTCCCACATTTACCGCATGACAGAAACCAGTGTTGGAGGACAGCGGAATCACGGAGACCTGTGGAAAACGTTCCCGCACAAGCTCCGGACTTCCGTCCCGGGAACCGTTGTCCACAACAGTCACGTGATATTCCGGCGTACCCTCCTCCTGACAGAACAATGCTTTCAGACATCCCTCTATAAATTTCATCCCGTTATAATTAGGAATTATCACAGTTACCTTTTCCATATTCGTATCCTCTGTCTATTGTGCGGACCCTCTTTTTCGCGGAGATAAACATTTCCTGCCCGGCTTTTTCAACATTTGCCCGGGCAGTCCGGCAGATACAGAATTCTATAGCCCGCAGCCCGCAGCGCCTTGCCAAGTCTCAGGCTCAGTTCTTTCCAGTCGCTGTCCTCCGGCAGAAGAGACACATCAAAAATATCCCCGCCGGCAATTGTCCTGTAGGGAACTCCCACAGTCTCCCGGAAAATCTCCCGGCATTCCTTCCGCACCCGAATATTGCGGATATCCACGGCCGCCGCATTCTGCGCCAGAGCCGCGCGGTGCATATAACCGCTGTAGCCTGTGGGAAGACCGGCATAAATCGCCTGCCCTTCCTCTGTCATTCTTCCCCCCGCAATCTTTTTCTTATGCACCAAAGCGCCGCCTGCCGCCGCCACATCCTGTCGGCTTTGGAAAATCGAACCTTCATATTTCAGCGCATAAAATCCCAGATGTGCGGTGTCTTCCGCTTTCGCCTTCCATCCGGCTTCCCGGATAAAATCCTGCAGAGCCCTGCGTCCCGCTTCATATGCATAACGTTTGCTCTGGGGATTTTCCGCGGTGGAACCGGTATGACATCTCCAGTGATACAGCACCTTTGGAATGTGAGCAATCTCTTCCTCCCTTTGTCCTATCTCCCCCGCCGCCCGCAGCACGAGATCATAATCCTGGGCGCCGTCATATTCCGGCCGAAATCCCAGCTTCCGCATCAGTTCGCTCTTCATCACCAGAAAATGGCAGATATAGTTGTTACTCAGCAATAAGTCAAAATTATAATCCTCTTTCAGATTGGGGTCAAAGTACTGTGTCCTGTCCCCATTGCATTTATCCTCATCGGAATAAAGCATTACATATTCTGTTCCCTGCCGCTTCCCCTCTTCAATCCGGACGGCCATTTCGTGCAGCGCATTTTCCTCCAGAATATCATCGTGGTCCAGCAGACCCGTGTAATCTCCGTCTGCAAATTCCAGCGCCTTATTGGTGTTCTCCGCTATTCCTTCGTTTTTCTCCAGGTGAATATAGCGAATTCTGGCATCCTTAACGGACCTGACGACTCTTTCCACACTGTCGTCCTCCGTGGCGTCCGCCAGAATCAGCTCCCATCCGGGATAAGTCTGACGGCACAGTGATTCCAGCAGTTCTCGAAGATACACTTCCTTTGTACGATATGCAGGCACCAGAATACTGAAACTGACCGGAAGACTGCTCTGATTCCACATCTCCCGCTGCCTTTCCAGCTCTTCCTCCGAGACCGGCGTCCGGCAGTAGGAAGGCTGCTTTCTTTCATCCATCCGCTCTCTGACTGCGCACCAGGTTTTCCCGAAACCATTGCGCCTGAGATAATATATGGTTTTCTTCAGGTTGGCTCTGTTGATTCTGCCCAAATCTGCCTCCACTTCACACGAATCCCTGCCGCAACCTGCATTTCTGCAGATCAGGCAGGGAATTCTTTTCTCTTATTATCTCTTATACCGTTCTTTTCATACCGGACGCAGGCCATTAGCCTTCGGCCGAACTATTGCCTGCCGTCAGCATTCCTTCGCGATTCCGCTTCCAATTATTCACAGCTCCGCTTTCAGGTCCTCGGTAAGCTGCTCCAGCCTTGCCTGGGCATCCTCAAGGCTTGTGCCCTTGACACCCATGTAGAATTTAATCTTTGGCTCCGTGCCGGAAGGACGGGCACAGCACCATGCGTCCTCGGGAAGCTCGAAATAGAGCACATTGGATTTCGGCAAACCGGTCTTCCCTTCCTCTCCGGTGGTCATATCCACTACACGATCCGTCTCATAATCTCTGAACTTCAATACCTTCGCCGCTCCGAAAGCCTTCGGCGGATTCTGGCGGAGTCTGTCCATAATTTCTGCAATCTGTCTGGAGCCGTCGATTCCCTTCAAAGTGATCGTATACTGAGACTCCTTGTAGTAACCATATTTTTCATAGGTATCCAGCATCATATCCCACAGCGTCTTGCCCTGCTTCTTGCAGTAAGCCGCCACCTCACACAGACACATCACGGCCACGATGGCATCCTTGTCTCTGGCATGGGTTCCGGCCAGACATCCATAGCTCTCTTCCAGACCGAATACATAATGATTGCTGCCACTTTGCTCAAAAAGCTTAATCTGCTCGCCAATAAATTTAAAGCCCGTAAGCACTTCTATCTTCTTCACGCCATATTCCCTTGTGATAGGTCCGGTCATATTGGTGGTAACGATGGTAGTGACCAGAGCAGGATTTTCAGGCATAGTGTTGGTAGCTGTTCTCTCTCTCAGAATGTATTCCGCAATCAGCATACCGGACATATTTCCGGTAAAGGAGACATATTCTCCTGTCCTGGTATCCTTCGCATACACGCCCAGGCGATCCGCATCCGGATCCGTGGCCAGAACGATATCCGCATCCTTTTCCTTCGCCAGACGAAGCGCATAGGTAAATGCTTTCGGGTCTTCGGGATTGGGATAATCCAGTGTGGTAAAGTTCGGATCGGGATTCTCCTGCTCCGGAACCACATACACATGTCTGAATCCAAGCTCCGAAAGGATCCGCCTTGCCGGAACATTGCCCGTACCGCAGAGAGGCGTATACACAATCTTCAGCTCATCCGCCACTTCCTCGATCACTTCCGGATGGATGATCTGCTTCTTCAGCTCCACCATATAGGCATCGTCGATTTCCCTGCCGATGACCTGATAGAGTCCCTTCTCCAGAGCCTCCTCCTTCGGCATAGTCTTCACCGTATGGTAATCTTTTATGCTCTGTACTTCCTCGATGATCTGTCTGTCAAAAGGGGCGGTAACCTGTGCGCCGTCTTCCCAGTATACTTTGTACCCGTTGTACTCCGGAGGATTATGGCTTGCCGTCACGACGATACCCGCCGTGCAGCCCAGCGTGCGCAGTGCAAAGGAAAGCTCCGGAGTAGGTCTCAGCGCGTCGAACACATACGCCCTGATACCGTTGGCCGCCAAGCAGAGTGCCGCCACATCCGCGAATTCGGGAGACATGCGCCTGGAATCATATGCGATAGCCACTCCCTTTTCCTGCGTGCCTTTCTTCAGAATAAAATTGGCAAGTCCCTGGGTGGCCTTGCGGACCGTATAGATATTCATGCGGTTGGTACCGGCTCC
>JAAWLQ010000404.1 GCA_022797995.1 Lachnospiraceae bacterium | reverse complement strand
ATTTGTCTTAAATGTGGCATTGAAAAGACTCCTGATAAACTCTACCATCTCCTGCCAGTAGCCATGCACATATGCCTCCTGCACAGGTGTGTCATACTCGTCCAGAAGAATAATGACCTTTTTTCCATAATAACTCATCAGATAATGAGAAAGCGCATTCAGAGAATCCGTTGCAACATACTCTTCCATTTCATCCGTAACCTTCCGGAAGAAATCCTTTTCTTTCTCATTCAGTTTACCGCTTTCCGGCAAAAAATCAAACCGATTATACAACTTTGTGATAATCTGACATATCTTCCTTTTTGCGTTGAGACAGGAACTCTCCTTTATATTTGCGAAGCTCAAAGCAATCACGGGACAGCTTCCCTGCAGCTTGCGGTATTTTTCTTCCTTCCATATAGACAGTTCTTCAAACAAATCGCTTCTGCCTGCATATTCTATAGAAAAAAATTTCTCCAGCATACTCATATTCAGGGTCTTGCCAAAACGCCGGGGCCGGGTAATCAGAGTCACAACATCCTCATTTTCCCACCACTCTTTGATAAACATGGTCTTATCCACATAAAAAATATTTTTCGCAATCACCTGCTCAAAATCCTGATGCCCGATGCCCACTGTTCTCGCCATACTGTGCCTCCAATGCCATGCTCACAAATGAATGATTGTTTTCCGATGCCATTTTCTATTCAGAGAAATAGTAACATATTTCCAAATGGAAATCAACTGTTTATTGGCATCTGCGCTGCCCCTGTATCACAAATTCTGCATCACAAATTTCCCCGCCAGCTGGTACACCTGCCGCACTTTTTTCGAGGACAGATTCCATTTCTTCAGCTCCTCCAGAATCAACTCCGGGTGCTTCCTGCTGATATCCCGCAGGGCATTTCCGGCGGACTTCCGCACATATTCGCTGCCATCCTCTCTGCGTTCCGCCAGCAGCTCCACGGCAATCCGGGGATTTTCCCTGAAAAAGGAGCGGTTCGTCCAGATGCGAAGCCCTTCCGCCACGGCCCTGCGCACATTGGCATTCTCGTCGCTCAGCCATTCTCTGATCAGAGGCAGTGCCTGCTCATAACCCACAATTTTACAGTGATTGTCGAAGGCCATTGCCAGAATTTCCTGTACCTTCCAGCTCTTGTGCCGGCTCACGGTCTCCCGGAGAAAGGAAAGCGCCTCCGGATATTCGTGGGCACAGTATCCCAGAAGGAGCACTCCCACCTCCTGAAGCTGGAAATTCTCCCTCTTCCAGAGCGCATATCCGGTCTGAAGGCATTCTTCCAGAGGATTGGAATGATAAAATTTCTGTGCTTCCGTCTTCACCACTTTTAAGCTGTCCTTCTCCGGAATCGTCTCCTCCAGGTAAGTGATAAAATCGTACATTCCCGTCTCCTCAAACTTTTATACTGTTCCTTCCTGCTGTCCCATCACTTCAATCCGTGCCACAGTCTTACTCTATTCTGTCTGGGCGTCTATATTATTGTGAATTTCCGTTGTTGCATAATCTGTAAACTGCGTCAGCAGCTCTCTGCCCGCACTGAGCTTCTCCCCGCAGGCATAGCATCGAAGCGCCTCCCGAAGCAGAGCATGAAACTCTTCCGGCAGATGGATAAGTCCCCACTCACCGCCGGACTTCTTCGATAGCACCAGCCCCTCCCGAAGATACCCCAGTACCCTGCACAGATTCAATGTCACATAGAGGGGATTTGTCAGAATATCCTCTCCGGCATTTTCCACGTCATACAGAATGCTGTCCCTGTAGGCTTCGGCAGGAACCTCGCCAAAGACATCCTCTCTCTTCACTCCCCACAGACAGACTCCATATCTTCGCATAATCATGAAGTGCGCCGCCAGGTCCTTATCCGTTCCCCGCATTTTCTCCACATATTCCTGTGGATTCCTTTTATACCATTCCAGATACGCTTCGGAAAAATGGAGCTCAAAAGGCGTGGGATACACAAAGGTTTCGCAGAACTCCCTCTTTACCAGGCTCAGCTCTATCCCTTTCCCGGGGCCCTCTTCATTGAGACATACCACATGCTCCATAAATTCCGCTTTCATCCCATCCGGCACATCTGTATTTACAATCACCAGCAAGTCCAGATCGCTGAGCAGTGGCTGGAAGCAGCCCATGGCCGCGGAGCCGTGCAGGTAGACTCCCGTCAGATTCTCCCCAAGTATCTCTCTGCACATCTCTGTAAAGCGGCTGAGTAAATCCTCATATCTCATTTTCCCGTTCTCCATTCGCAAAATGGGGCACATGGCTCCCTCCTTCAATCTACTCCGTCACAATATTCTGCAGCCACACGCCTTTCTTCACCAGCACAAATCCTATCACACATTTGATCCAGTCTGTCATCTGCACCATGGCGAAAATGGCAATGACCGGAATGGATGTCATACGGCTTAAGCAGTAAGCCACCGGCACACTGACACACCATACGAAGACACTGTCGAACAGGAAGGTGACAATTGTCTTCCCTCCGGAACGCAGGGTAAAGTATGTAGCATGGATAAAGGCAGCCTGAGGCATAAATACCGCCTGGGCCAGGATAAACTGGACTGCCAGAGTCTTTGCCTCCTGGGAAGTATTGTAAATCTGAGGAAACAGTGGTGCAATGACAGCCATCAGCATTGCAATGCCCACACAGCAGCAGACGGAAAATGCAATGATTTTGTTATCCGCATCTCTGGCTTCCTCCATCCTGCCCGCCCCCAGCATCTGTCCGATGATAATGGCCACCGCATCTCCCAGCGCAATGAATACCACATTAAACATGTTATTGATGGTATTGGCCATATTCAGACCCGCTATCACATTTAATCCCCGCATGGAATAGCACTGGGTCAGCATGGCCATTCCCGCGGACCACAGGGTCTCATTGACCAGCAGCGGCGCGCCCTTGATAAAGTACTTCCCTGCCTGACGCACCGGGACCTTTAATGTGGAATAAATTCCTTCGATATAAGGATTCTTTTCCTTATGTCTGTGGGTCCATACTATGACAATGGAAGCCTCCACATATCTGGAAACCACCGTCGCAATGGCGGCACCCACCACTCCCAGAGCAGGAAGTCCCAGCTTCCCGTAAATCAGCAGATAGTTCAGGCACAGATTGACACAGACCGCGATAATCCCGGCCTTCATAGGCACCACTGTCTCTCCGCATTCCCGCAGGGTGCTCACATAAATCTGCACCATCATAAACGCGGGAAGCCCGAAAAGCATCACATGAAGATAGCTTCTGCCATACCGCAGGGCGGCGGCCAGATCGCCCCCGTCATTGCTGCCGCTCAAGTACATCTGGATCAGAGTATCCCCGGCAGCCAGAAATACCAGCGCCGCCATTCCGGTCAGAATCAGCGCCATCCAGAATTTATAGCGGAAAGTATGTCTGACGCCTTCGTCGTCCTTCTGTCCGAAATATTGTGCCGTAAAGATACCCGCGCCGGCAAGACCGCCGAAAACGCAGAGATAATACACCATCATCAGCTGATTGACAATGGCAACTCCCGAGAACTGTTCCGTGCCGATCTGGCCCACCATGATATTGTCCAACAGCCCTACAAAATTGGTAATTCCGTTCTGAATCATGATGGGAACCGCCACTGCCAGAACCATTTTGTAAAAAGCTTTGTCACCGATAAATTTCTTCCCGAATCTCCCTGCCATAATTCCTCCCCGGCCGGCCTTTCCCTATGTCTCCGCCTGCCCTGTCTGCTCTCTGCCGGCTTATTTTAAACCCGGCCATCTCGTAAAAATACCGCTGTTCTGAAAGTACATAGCGGTTACAAATATATCATATAACAGGAAAAAACACAACCGGATTTACAGTTAATTTACCAAAAAGGTTACAGTTCAGCCTTCGGCTAAACTGTAACGCTGATGCACACAAAATGAGTTTTCAACTCATTTGGGCGCGTGCGAATCTCGCAAAATCGCATACAAACGCGATTTTGACTTCGCGGTGCCGTATGGCTGAACTGTTAC
>JAAWLQ010000403.1 GCA_022797995.1 Lachnospiraceae bacterium | reverse complement strand
CGCAGATCCTCCTGAGCCTCCTCATCCAACATGGCCACAAACAGCCCCGTGTCAAAAAAGTAAAGCTTATACCTTGTGTCATCGTAATTGCCCCGGAGGGGAAGCTCCGGAAAATACAGGCAATAACAGATATTCACAATCCCCGCATCCCGCAGCCACTCGATGCAGCCCCGGTAATCCTTAAACCGGGCTCCTGCGGCAACCTTGGAAATCTGGAATTTTTTGTTATCCTTGGCCAGTTGGACAGGAATCTGTTCAAATACATTCAATATCCGTGTCTGATCCATCCCATCGGCATATTTGCGGATATCCTCTCTGTAATCTGCCAGAAGCTGTCTCTGAATGGCAAGCGTCCCTTCAAAAGTCCCCTTTCCGATATATTCCCTCACTACTGCAGGCATCCCGCCCAGAATACAATAATCCAGAAACAGGGCGCCGTACACCTTCATTTCCGTCTCATTAAAAGGCTCCAGCGCCTCCATATGCCGCAACATATCCGAGGTGTCCTGAGAGCCATACCCCTTTGCCCACAGAAATTCCTCAAAATCCATAGAACACATACCATAATCAGACTTGTATCCCACACTGTTGCTCTCAATCCGCTTATACTGGATTCCTAAAAGGGAACCGCTGCAGATGACATCGAACCTTCCGTCAATCTTGAAAAATTTCAGAGAAGTGGCAATCTCCGGATACTCCTGAAGCTCGTCAAAGAAAATCAATGTTTCCCCTGGCACGAACTGCTTAGAAGGATCCATCCGGGAAATATTGCGGACAATATCCTCCGCTTTATACCCATCCTCCGTGATCAGCTTATACTTCGGCTCCTCCACAAAATTGATATAAACCAGACTTTTATAATACTGTGCCGCAAAATGAAGCACAGACTCCGTCTTCCCCACCTGCCGTGGTCCCTTGACAATCAATGGCTTCCGGTCAGGATCCTCCTTCCACGAGGCCAGATATGTGTCTATTTTGCGCTTGAGATACCCTTCCATCTGCAAATCCCTCCTGCATTTTGTGCAAATACCGTACCTTCAAACATGCTTGTCGCTTTCCGTTCTGCCGACTGAAAGCTACTGCAAGGAAGCTTATTCGGACTGCGCGGATTCCGCAAGGCAAGTTACAGGACCTTCACAGTAACACAACCCGAAAGGCATCTGGCTGGCGGTCTGCTGTCGGATCATACTGTAAATTTAACTGGTGTGCAGTATATATTATACAAAGAGGAGGTCTCTTATTCAACCAGAATAATTGAAAATCCTTTATTTTTCTTGATTTTGCAAAAAAATGAGCGAGTTTACATGCTTATGTCACAAAAAAAGAGCGAATTTTTGGAATATGGCAACAAAAAAATGAGCGAGTTCATAAATTCTAAAGCACTAAATTTCATAATAATTCTCTGATTACCCAGTACAAGTTCCGAGTGGTATATATAGTCTTTTTGATTTTCTTTCAGCAACGGAACATATGCAGGGTCATTCGCCTCTCCGTATGTAATCATACAACTAATCTTTCCATGAAATGCCTTTTCATACAGTTGAATTGCTTCCCGGCAATTCTCTCAAAAATTCAGTGTAGGTACAATCTGCATCTCTGCTCTCCCTTCATCACTGCATTGCCGCCTGTTGATTTCCAATAATTCCAGGTCCTCTATGGAGGCTTTTCTATATTGTATGTCCATTTTTACTGTCTCTCCGCCAGCAGATTTTTATCTAATAACATTTCTAAAGTTGAAGGTTCTTTTCCATCATCCCACAATATACCGTGCCAATTCCAATGCAATGTCAAAATGGCCCACATCGTGCTGGGTGCCTTTGGTTTGTCCTTCTTTCCGCCTTGCATCCCACTTGGGGGCGTCAAGCAGATCGCCGCTTGTAAAAAACGTGTACAGGTTCAGTCCCCTGAAATCACACATTGCCCGTAAGGCGGCACATTCCATTTCTACCGAAATGCAACCATCCGCTTTATGCTTCTCAAAGTTATTGACGGTTTCCCTGTAGAACGAGTCGGTGGTCCATGTTTTTCCTTTCACGTAAGGAATCCCGTTTTCCTTCATAAAAGCGGCGACAATATCTGCATTCCTGACCGTAACATAGTCCGAGGCAGGCGCATAATGGTAGGAAGTCCCCTCATCTCGATAGGCCTGCGTGGGTATCATGACTCTTCCATGGGCAATTTCCTTATTCAGACAGCCCGCGCCACCAAATACGATATATTTGTCCGTCTTTATTTCTGCCAGTGTATCCTCCACTGTGCCCACACAGGCAGGCGCCCCTACATAAGTTTTATAAAACGCAAATTTCTTTCCCTTATAATCGATACAATAGATTGGTGTATTGCCCGTGGCGAACCAAAATGACGCAATCTGCCTGCAGTCATAATTTTCCAGAACAAACTTTTCAATCACATGGGAAAAGGTCAGAATGCACGCATCCACTCGGGGCGCGTCCTCCCTCATCTGCGGATTGATGATTGCCGGAGACTTATTGTCAAAAGCTTCTGTGATCATGTTTCTTTCTCCTCTCACTCCAGTCGTATTTGAAAATATTATGTAATAATATTCTCCACAGCATAGCTGAGAGATCAGGGTTACATTCCCTCATTATCAATCTCCAGAAGTCCGTACTTCTGCATGATATCATCCGGTATCGTAATCTCGTATTCACAGGTTAAGTCTCCGTGAAGCACCGAACGCACCACTTTACCTTCAAGTGCTCTGCCAAGAAATTCTTCCGTAAAGTTCATAATATCACATAAAACACGACATCAGTGTGTCATGTTCTAAGGCTGTCAGGAAGAATGTCACTTTCATTCTTTCAAACATCTCATGTTGTAAAAGTTCCCCAATAATCTGGAAACCGGCTTCTAATCCGCAAAAAATCCGGCATACGGCATAAACTACCTCTGTTTTTGGAACGTGTATCCTTACCCTGCGCTTAGGCCCTGACGATGGGGACCCACATGCGGAATCCATCCGGAACCCCTCCGTTTTGGAACCACTTTTCCGAAAAAATGTGTTCTTCATAGAAAATGCCTGCCGGACAGTCAAACTCATAAGCCGGCGTGTTTTTGATAAACTCGACAAAAGCCTCGGAAGCCTTCATCATGCTAAGCGCTATATCCATCTTGTCATTCTCATCGAACTGATTTAATGTGACATCATTCACCAGAAACAAACCGGAAGGGGCATCCTCCACCCGCAACCCACAAAATTCTTCCTGTCCACATTCGTCACCAATAAGATACATCATTGCCTTGTAAGGGTGCTTTACATGTTCTGATGCATTTTGATGCTCTGCCCCTTGGGGATGGTGCCCGGATAACGCCACTCCTATGTATCTTCTGGCAGTACGGTCCGGCACATTCTTTTTGCACCATTCCGCCATCTGCCCCCATGCCACGTTCTCCGGGTCAATACAGTCCACGGCAAAGCAGACAACTTTTTCATTCCTGTGTTCTTCCATTTTTACAATAGCGGTTTCGTTCACAATCATCTCTCCTTCTTTTATCCTGATTTGGAAGTTTAGCTTAGGAAAGCATATAGAAGAACCTTCTTTTCTGATGTCACCTGGTGTTTTTCCTGTGAAATTGCGCACTGCACGTGAAAATGCCGCTGCTGAATTGTATCCATGCTTCATGGCGATATCAATCATCTTATGATCAGTATTTATCAGTTCCCTTACCGCATATTGAAGCTTACGTTTCCTGATATACTCATCCAGCGTCATATCTGCAATCAATAAAAAGAAGCGCTGGTAGGTTGCCCTTGACATCCCCGCTATTCTGGCCGCCCTTTCACAATCAATCTCTTCCAGCAGATGATCCTCTATATATGCAATTGACAGATTAAGACCTTCTATATAATCCATTTTACTGCCTCCCACAGTGATTATATCTCATCTGTTTTCAAGATGCTGTGCAGCAAACATCATTCACAGTATGAGAACAGACAAATCAAAATCCAATCTGCCAAACTTCATCCGGA
>JAAWLQ010000402.1 GCA_022797995.1 Lachnospiraceae bacterium | reverse complement strand
GTGTGGAAGCCGGAAAACTGCATCCAGTGCACCCGCTGCTCTTTCGTCTGCCCCCATGCGGTCATCCGCCCGGCAGCCCTGTCAAAGGAGGAGCTGGAGGCTGCGCCCGAGGGCATGAAGAGCGTTCCCATGCTGGGCCTGGACGGCTCTTCCTTTGCCATCACCGTCTCCCGGGCCGACTGCACCGGCTGCGGCACCTGCGCCGCCATCTGTCCGGGCAAGCCGAAGAAACCCGGGGAGGAACCTTCCAAAGCTCTGGAAATGGTACCCGTTACCAAATTGGACGGCGGAGAGGATTCCTCCAGATCCCAGGCAGTCTTTGATTACTGTAAACCTCTCCTTCCCTGCAAGGAGGCCGTGGACAAATTCCGGCCGGATACCTTAAAGGGAAGCCAGTTCCTTCGCCCTCTCATGGAATTCTCGGGGGCCTGCGCCGGCTGCGGGGAAACTCCCTATGTAAAGCTGTTGACTCAGCTTTTCGGTGATCGCATGTATATTGCCAATGCCACAGGCTGCAGCTCCATCTGGGGGAATTCCGCACCCTCCTGCGCTTATGCGGTGGATGAGCAGGGATATGGTCCCGCCTGGTCCAACTCCCTGTTCGAGGATGCGGCGGAATTCGGTTACGGTATGCTGATGGCCCGGGAGGCGGATACCGTCCACACCATTCAGTGGATTATAGGCGGCGACGGCTGGGCTTACGACATCGGCTTCAGCGGCCTGGACCATGTGCTGGCCAGCGGAAAGAACATCAATATCCTGGTTCTTGACACGGAAGTCTACTCCAATACCGGCGGGCAGGCCTCCAAGGCCACGCCCACCGGCTCCACAGCCAAATTCGCCGTGGGCGGCAAGAAAACTGCCAAAAAAGATCTGGCCTCCATGGCCATGACTTACGGAAATGTATATGTGGCGCAGATCGCAATGGGCGCCGACCTGAACCAGACCTTACGCGCCATCACGGAGGCCGCAGCCTACCCGGGGCCCTCCCTGATCATCGCCTATGCCACCTGCATTGCCCATGGCCTCCGGGCAGGTATGGGCAGCACACCCCATGAGGCGAAAAAAGCTGTGGACGCAGGCTATTTTCATCTCTTCCGCTTTAATCCCGCCCTGAGGGAACAGGGCAAAAATCCCTTTGTGCTGGACAGCGGAGAGCCGAAGCTTGACTACAATGAATTTCTGGAAGGGGAAACCCGGTATGGCGCGCTGAAACGCAGCCGCCCCCAGGAGGCGGAGGCACTATTCCGAAAGGCCGCAGACCAGGCAAAGAGTCGATATCGGTATTTGAAGAGGCTGGAGGCACTGTATGCGCCTGAGCCTGCGGAAGGTACAGATGTGCAGTAACCACTATGCATAAAGCCTATAGGGCAGGACTGGCTGCTCATCATGCATAAAATTCCGGTAGTCCCTTGTTTATAGTTGTTGGGTTTGCAAATCTGTGTTAAACTGGTGGTAGTAGCCTTTCAGAAAGGAGATACCCGAAGAATGAACCAGACTGTAAAACTGCCTGTGGGCATCGATAATTTTGAAGAACTCCGCACAGAAGATTTCTACTATGTAGACAAAACCGGCCTGATAAAGGAACTACTGCAAAATTGGAGCAAAGTCAATCTGTTCACGCGTCCCCGCAGATTCGGGAAGTCCCTGAACATGAGCATGCTAAAATGCTTTTTTGAGTACGGCTGTGACAGCAGCCTCTTTGAGGGGCTGGCTATCGCCGGAGAAACGGAACTGTGTGAAAAATATATGGGAAAGTTCCCTGTGATTTCCGTCAGTCTGAAGGACGCCAGCGCCGGTGATTACAGGGAGGCACGGCAAATGCTGTGCTCCATTATCAGGAATGAGGCACAGCGATTTCCATTCCTTCTGGAAAGCAACAGTCTCACAGAGGAGGAAAAAGAACTGTATAGACAGCTCATCGCGGTTGGCGGAATTGGAGAGGCGGCGTACACCATGCCAGATAGTATTCTGACAGAAAGCCTCCTGCTATTGTGCAGATTCCTGTATAAGCACTACAAGCAAAAGGCTGTACTCCTGATCGATGAATACGACGTTCCCCTGGATAAGGCCCGGCATTACGGCTACTACGATGAGATGGTCAAGCTTGTCCGCAACCTCTACAGTCGGGCGCTGAAGAGCAATGATTTCCTCCAGTTCGCCGTGATGACCGGCTGCCTGAAGATTGCAAGGGAGAGTATTTTTACCGGTCTGAACAACCTTCGGGTATTCTCCGTAATGAACGTCCAATTTGATGAGCACTTCGGATTTTCCCACAGAGAAGTGAGGGAGATGCTGGAGTATTACGGATACGGCGACAGATTCGAACTGGCCAGGGAATGGTATGACGGATACCGCTTCGGCAACGCGGATGTATACTGCCCATGGGATGTGATCAATTACTGCGCCGACCTGCGGGCTGACCCCAAAGCCTCCCCCAGAGCTTTCTGGATTAACACCAGCGGGAACGACATTATCCGCAGCTTCATACAGACGGCGAAGCCGGGCACCAGGCGTGAGCTGGAGCTATTGGTAAACGGCGAAAGCGTCAATAAGCGGATCAACCAGGAGCTGACCTACCGGGACCTGTACAGCAATCAGGATAATCTGTGGAGCGTGCTCTTCATGACAGGGTATCTCACCCTGCGCGGGGAGGCGGACGGGGACACTTGCCAGCTGGCCATCCCAAACCGGGAAATCCGCAAGATTTTCATCGACCAGATCCTGGACTGGTTTCAGGAGGAGGCCCGCAGGGATGCGCCGAAGCTGGACGCTTTCTGCGCCGCGTTCCCGAAGGCAGACGCCGGAACCATAGAGTCACTGTTCAATGCCTACCTGGCCAGGACCATCAGCATCCGCGACACCGGCGTGAGGAAAGGGAAAAAAGAGAATTTCTATCATGGCATCCTGTTAGGGCTCCTGTCTCATCGGGAGGATTGGTACATTCGTTCCAATGCCGAGTCTGGCAATGGATTCAGCGACATCCTCATTGAGATAGAAGAGGAAGGAATCGGCATCGTCATTGAGGTCAAGTATCCGGACAGCCCGGCCGGCAGCCGGAAATCGGAAAACGCCGGGGACAAACCTGCGGGAGACGCAAGTCTGGAGAAAGGGTGCGCAGAGGCCCTGGAGCAGATAGAGAGGCTGGGATATGACGCCGCACTCAGGATGGACGGGATGGACACTGTCATCAAATATGGCATTGCCTGTGACCGGAAGCGGTGCAGGGTGATGGCCCTGACCTGACAGGCTCTCCGAGGAGTGGCCCGTTTTGTTATGCCACAGAGCCGATAAAGTATAAATCTTGTTTCACCTGGACTAAATCAATCATTTTATAGTAATGGAGCCGCTGCTCCACAGATGATTTTTCATCTGCTTTGCAGCGGCTCCGTTTCAGCACAGATCGCACATGATATGGCCCACTCTTCGCCCGTTTCCTGCCTGTCACTCCGAAGTCAAATACCCTGCAGTAAGCTGCGGTTATTTGACCCTCGCGGCATTCGTCAATTGTCCGTGCAAGCACGGCCGCTTGACTCATTGTTCGCGGGAATAAACGGCAAAATCAGCCGGGAAGGATATTCCGCACAGTGGAAAATCTTCTGGTGGGCCACCTTCATCTCCGTCTCGTATCCGATTCTTCCTCCGGTGTTCAGATTCCGATCTGCATCCGGGTAAAGGCTGCTGGTGATATCCAGTCGTATGCGATACCCTGCCTGCAGCTTCATGGCAATGTTACCCACCTCGATGTGGAATAAAGTCACTTCCCCGGGCGTTAAGAATTCCGCTTTCTCGCCGTTACGGAATCTGGCGCGGACAAGATAGCTTCCGATGCTGTAGGCCTTTTCGTCGGGATGTACCACGCTGACCTTGCAGACGAAATCAGTGTCAATGGCATCGGAGGAAGCGTACAGCTCCACTTTCAGAGGTCCCGTAATCTCCACAGTCTCCCGGAAGACTTCCGTGGTGTAGACCAGCACATCTTCCCTTGCCTCCAGAGG
>JAAWLQ010000401.1 GCA_022797995.1 Lachnospiraceae bacterium | reverse complement strand
TCGAACCCACATATCCAGCTTGGAAGGCTGGTGTTCTACCACTGAACTACACCTGCATGTCGCTAACTGTTTCATTGTCCTCTGTCACAACAATGATTATTTTACACGGAAAATTTTCTGTTGTCAATAGTTTCGTCTAAATTTATCCGGCAAAATTATCCGAAAAATAATACTGCAGCAGCAGCCTGACCACCCGGCTGTAGCTGGCGGCGCCATCCGCCACACCGTTCACCTTCAGATTCGTGTCAATGAACACATCCGCCGCCTTGTCCACCACTTCCGTATCAATCAGCGCCTTTCCGTTAATGCGGTCCCACTCCTCCTGTGCCACAAAGATATTGTCCTCCCAGACCTGCTCATCCACCGTCACCGGCCGAATTACTTTTATCGCCTCTTCATAAGAAGTGCCGCTGTTTTTCATTGCCCTGTACAAATCATTGTTCAGATAATTCAGTACACTCAGATAGCCCGCATACTGGAAAAAAGGATCCTCCGAACTCACACAGGCCAGATAGCCGATGAAATTCGCCTCATCCTCATAAATATATCCCCGCAGATGGGCCAGCTCATGACACATGGTGGAGGGAATATTCAGGATATGCATGACATCATTGTAATTCGCCTCCATGGAAAAAGGAAAATAATACCCCTGCATATGCTGCTGGCACATGAAATCCGAGGACAGAAGCGCCTTCGGACGGGGATAGAATCCATCCAGCTGCGGATAGATTTCCCCCAGCCGTCTCATCAGCATCCTCGCAGTATCCGCCATATCCAGGATTTCTCCGTCCACCCCCACGCTTCCGCCATACAGCACCATGCCGCTTTCGTCCCGCTCCATCACCCGGGCAAAATAATTGCACTGCTCCGCCACCATATTATAAATGCCAATCAGCTCTACCAGCGTATACTCCCCCTCATCTTCTCCAAAATAATGCTCCGAAAAAGTAGAAGCGTGATAAAGGATAAAGCAGTTCAATGTCATAACCAGGCTCACAATGACCAGCACCCACAGAAAAAAGCTGTAAAATTTCCGGCTGAATTTCCGAAAGCCGCCGGCCGCTTTTGTATTACCCACTCCTTCCGCTTCGGCTGCCGCACCCCCGACATACACGGATTCTGTCATCCTCTTTGTCCGATATATACTTCGGCGCAAGCCAGACCGAATCGCCATTGTCACACCGACACCCGCCCATATCGCCCCGATAATCAGCGCCAGTGCCACGAGTACAACCCCTGCCACAAGCATCCATTCCCCTACCGAAAAATCGAAAAGTCCGGTCACACGGCCATAGAGATTTACCCAGACGGGAAAAATATATGCGATATACCAATCCGAAAAAGCAGTGCTGTTCCATGCCGCCACATTCAGGGAAACCACCAGAACTACAATACAAAGACAGAGAATCCGACTCTTTCGAAAGAATTTCCTTTTATCCATTTATACCCACCCGGTCTCATCATCCTCAGTATAACAGGCAGAAAAAATTTTCTCCCTGCCACCCCAAAACCCGCATATGCTTTAACAGAAAATTCCCATGTACGGGCCCGTGTCGTGCCTTTGAAAAAAGATGGACACGCTGGCATGCCCATCTTTTTAAAAAATTTTCAACAGCTCTTTGGATTCTATTACAGCCCTTCGATAATAGAATCCGCTCTTTGATTCTATTATCTCTTATTTAATAACTATGGTATTCCATGTATCGTCCGGCACTATCGCAATATATGTCTTACCCGTATTCAGCTCTATCTCTTTACCCGTGGCCTTGTTCCGGAATACAGTGAGGGAAGCTCCGCTGCCGTTCTCGGACTCTCCGCCCTTCTCCCAGGTTATGTCGATGGCTGTTCCGTTTGTGATAAAATATCCCTCGCCGCTGCCGATACAGTTGTAAACAAAATATCCGTTTTCTACCGGATCATGTACGCTAAAGCCGCACTTTTGGATAATGAGATTCTCAAAAGTAAGCTGAGCATTGTCATTTTCAGGATCGAGGTGGGCTTCTCCATACTCATAATAATCATAAGTTCCTGTGGACTCATTGTATTCCAGCCTGGAATTATTATGCTCGAACGGTTTAAGCTGAATTTCGTTGCAGACAAATGAGCCGGACTCACCGGACAAATCATATTCTTTATTGGAGAAGGTAAAGTGCGGCCCCAGGTAATATTTATTATACTCCACACTGTATCCCCTGCTCTTGATTCCTCCCGCAACAGTTTGTCCTGATTCACTTACGCTGCGGTTGTCCTGTACGATGTACTCCGTAAACTCCCGCTTCTTGCCATTATTCACACGGGGAAATATGCCACTGAGATTGTCGCAATAGTCCTTCTTCTCAATCAATCCCGTGTAATTTGCGTCTCTATTTCCCATTACAAAATACGGGCCTCCGTCATGACAGAGTATGGCGTTCCACTCTCCCACCAGGTAAATGTTGGTCTCCCTGGTACTCCGTAGGCTGCCGAACTGTGTGAGACTTTCCCAGTCCTTTACAATTGCCATAAACCGCGTAACCCTGCCGTTGGCCGTGCTGTTCATGATTTCATAAATAACATCAGCCTGGGTAAGTCCATAATGGGGAAGCGCTGTGGACTCATTGTCCACCATGACTGCAATAGGGCGCTGGTTCCGGAGACTCTCATCAATCCATTCATTTGTCACCTCGCTGCGGTACATGCCCTCATGGTTTTCGTCCGGTTCTTCTGTGGATATGGGCTCTTCTGTAGGTTTCGGCGTTGATTCAGGTTCATCTACAATGATCACCGGCTTTACCGTCTGAACAGGAGTCTGCCCACCTTCCGCTCCACACCCGGCCAGAACAGTTATCGCCACTATAATTACTGCTAATACTTTCTTTTTCATGGGAATTCCTTTCCTTAAGTGTTTTCTTTTATTTTATCTCTATCCACCCCGATTTGTCCATTTATTCCGTGTAAAAAAATGTAGAAAATTTATGCAGTTTTTTATCACTTTTCCCGAATCTGCTTAATTTTCCCACTACAGGGAACCTTTTTCACAAAGCAATAAAAAGTAAAGAACGTGCCAGACACGACATGCTGATGTCATGTTGGATATGGTATTATATCTGTAGTTTCCTGTCAGAAACGGGAAGCGGAAATTCAGGCCAAAATCACATAGGAGGTAAAAACTGTGCGTTACACATGGATTGACGATTATTTGCTTCGGAAGAGAGCCGTAACAAAAGATCTGAAGAAGGAGTGGAACTGGATTCGCTACCAGATCGGCGGAAAAATGTTCTGTGCTGTTTGTCTCGACCGGGAGGACAAGCCCTATTACATTAATCTGAAACTGGAACCAGTGGAAGGAGAATTTCTGAGAAATCAATATCCCGATATTGTCCCCGGTTATTATTCGAACAAACAGCACTGGAATTCCGTGAAGCCGGACGGTGAAGTACCTGACGAACTGCTGATGGATCTGTTGGATAAGTCTTATCGTCTGGTACTGACCGGTTTCAGCAAAAAGAAGCAGCGGGAAGTTCTGGGGATAACCTGCTGCGGTACGGAGTGCTCCACATGTGACTACTATCAAAACATGTGCCAGGGTTGTAATGAGACAAACGGAAAAGTATTTCATGCTCCCTCAGGCAAACCCTGCGACATTTATCAGTGCAGTGTCGGGAAAAATAAATTTTCCACCTGCGCGGAATGTCAGAAAATTCCCTGCGATATCTGGAATGCCACAAAGGATCCAAACCTGTCTCAGGAAGTTTTTGACGCCTCTATTCAGGAACGGGTGAAAAAGCTCAGGAATTAAACCACGGAAATGATTCGTAACAGTTCAGGCCTGTCCTGAGCTGTTACAATTTTTACTTCAGCAAATTTTTTTATTGCATTTTCTTCAAAATATGATATAATAATTTTTGTTCAGAGCAGGAAGGAAAGCAAAATGACCTGTCTGCGTCCCGGGGCATTAGCGCAGTTGGGAGCGCGCCACACTGGCAGTGTGGAGGTCACGGGTTCGAATCCCGTATGCTCCATTTTTT
>JAAWLQ010000400.1 GCA_022797995.1 Lachnospiraceae bacterium | reverse complement strand
CTAAGTTTCAGTAGGCAGTGGATTTCATCTCTGCTAAGGGCACCCCTCAGTGCGTTCGGAAAGAGCCCCCGGCCTCCTCTGCCTGGTTTTCTGCAAGCTTAACAGAGCGTTGCAGGTATGGACAAAGCCTTTTGTGTCCGGCGTTTTTAGTAAAGATACCCCGCTACAATATGACCTGTTTACTAAGAGCCGGCCAGGATTCCGTTATTACTGTTAGGTCCCTAAGCTGGGCAGTCCAGAATCATAATTTTACCATTTTACACAAGAATTCGCTGTTAAGTGCCTAATAACCAGAGCTTCAGGAATTGCAAACCAATCTATGGTACTCCCCTCCTCCGCCGTCCCTTTGCGTTAGGAGAAGGCCCCCTGTCGGTCATTGCGGGAACTCCGGTCTCAGTCGGCAGCCCCCTTTTGATCATCGCAGGAACCCGGACTTTAGCGGCAGGACCCCTGTTAAATATGGCAGGAATCCGACTTAGGCCTCAGGACCATAAAGGTCCTTGCACGAGGCACCGCCATTATGAATTAAACGCGAAGTTATCTGAATTGTTGCCCCAAAATCAGTGCACAAAAACAGCACGTAGAAATCGCCATAGAAATCAGCCGCATCCATCAAAAAATTGTTGCAATCCACCCCCAATTATGTTAACCTGTTCTCAGGCAAAGAATTCTGAATTCTGTTTTTCATCTGAAGGCTGTTCAAAGCCTTTCATGTAAGTTCAAACTTCTTGCCGGGTGTAAACCCAAACCCCAGAAACAAGGTACTATAAACCACGGCAGGAAGGAGAAGCACTTTCCTGCACATCGCAAGAAAGGAAAGACCGCTTATGGATGTAAGAAAAGAGTTACAGAATGTACAGGATAGACCAGATGTACCGGATATACCTGAATCTGAAGTGAATACCCCTCACGACAAGGGATACCGCAAAAGCCTGTCAAACCCGAAGGAATTCCTGCATTTTCTCAAAAAGTATGTGGGAGACGACTGGACCAAAAAGCTGAAGGTCTCAGACTTAAGCCTCTGCGACACCAAAATGCTGGAAAAGGATTATCAGGGCAGAGAGGCTGACCTGATTTACAAGGCACATCTGCCGGGAGATGAGGACGTTTTTATCTTTATTCTGCAGGAACTGCAGTCCTCGGTGGATTACACTATGATTTTCAGAGTCCTGATGTATGTGGTAAATACCCTGTTAAAGCATTTCCTGAACACGCCGGAAAATGTGCGGGAAAGCGCCAAATTTCGGCTGCCTGCCATGGTGCCCATCATTTTCTATAACGGTTCGGAGAACTGGACCGCGGTGAAAAGCCTGAAGGAATACCAGAACTGTGGGGAGCTATTCGGGGATCATGTTCTGAATCTGAAGTATTATCTGATAGATTTGTCGGAGCTTAAAGAGAATTATATCCTTTCGACCAATACAGTATTGGATAATATTATGTACTGTGATAAATTTAGGAAGAGAGACGAGCTGGCGGAGGCGATTCGTACGTCATACAAAAGAATAGAAACTTTGGGGGCACAGGAGAAAGAGGAATTTAGGAACTGGGTGAAATACATACTGCTGTCAATCTGCGGGAATAAGAAGGCAGTAATGGAGGAAATCCTGAACTGGGCAGGAAAGGGAGAGGATGATATGGCATTTAAGTATAACATCATCAAAGCATTTGAAGACGAACGGGCTGAAGGGCAGGTTGAGGGCGAACTTCGGAAAGTCATAAGTCAGGTTCGGAAGAAAGTCTCCAGAAATATGTCAGCGGAGGAGATTGCCGATATGCTGGAAGAAGATATCAAGCTTATCTTTCAAATATGCAATGCAATAAAAAGTCATCCTGATTTGGATGATGAACAGATCAGCCAACACCTGTCGGAACATAGTTCATAGAACTATGGATGCATTTGCAGCCGGAAATTCCAGGCCGGGGTCTGGTGCCGGAGGACAGTACGACAGAAGCGGAATGACAACAGGAGAACAGGGATGAGTACCTGCAGGGCAGTAAAGCGGAAAAAGGAACAGAACCTGGGAAAGGTTATCCTGGAAAGCAGAGGATATGAGTGTGCGGAACTGTTGGGGCAGGGGGCATTTTCCACCGTCTATTGTGTCCGTGACAAAGCTGACAGTCACCTGTATGCCTGCAAGATCAGTGAAAACATTCCACTCCTGGAAAAGGAAGCAGTGCTTCTCTCACGGCTGAGGCACCCGCTGTTCCCGGAATATACCGCTTTCCGTCAGGAGGCTGGACTGGGATTTCTGCTGCGGGAATACATTGACGGAGTATGTCTGGAAACGATGTTGAGACAGGGGCAACATTTTAGCGTGGAACAGACAGTGCATATGGGACTTGAACTGGCGGCCGGACTTTCATATCTTCATGAGCAGCCGGAATGCTTTTTGTTTCGGGATGTGAAGCCTGCTAATGTGGTGGTCTGCCGGGAGGGTGGGGTGAAATTGATTGATCTGGGATGTGTGTGTTCTGCGGAAGGAAAAATAACCTCCCGGGCAGGCACAAAGGGATTTGCCGCACCGGAACAGCTTCAGGAGGAAAATGTATCTGGAAGGGAGATACGGTTAACGACAGCCTGTGATGTGTATGGACTGGGACGGACGCTGCAGGCCATGCTGAGACGGGAAAAAGGTTTTTCGGCCAGGGGAAGAAAGAGGAAAAAGCTGGAAAGGATTCTGGAGGGCTGCACGAAGGAGGAGGCATCGGATCGGTTCTCCGGGATGCGGGAAGTGATGGCGGCACTGAAACATTGCGGTGCTTAATTATACACTGTCGTTTATCCTGGCATATTGTCTTCTGATCATACCAATGGATATGATAATCATCAAAATCATCATCGGGTCACCCTGCAGAAATACAACCCAATATAGCTTATTGAAATCCAGATACAGGATTCCCGCTATCTTTACTATGATCTTCAGAGCAAAATAGAACAGCCATACCATGTTAACGCACATCATATTTTTTTCGGGAATTCGTCTGAGGGAAGAAATCTCAAAGTCCTTTGCCAGATAGTGTAAGATACTCTTATGTCTGACAGACAGTGTTATGGTAAAAATCAGGAAAAGTATATTCTGAAAGACCGAAGGGATGTAATATGTTTTCTCATTTCCCGATAAAATGACAGCCACAGCCGAACCAGTCAGACCGAGAATGCCGATGATCTGCGAGTTTTTAATGCCTTTTTTCTTAACTAATGTATGTATGACAGAGACCATACTGTATCCCAGAGAAAGAATGACTGCAGGAATCAGCCCAATCGTATGATAGGCAATATAAAAAACAACTGCCGGTATGATCATATTTCCCAGGGGCCTGATCCATTTCATGAAAAATACCTCCCGTATTTTTTACAGCATCATTTTTCGAACTATCTATAATTTTAGCAATTTATTTCGAATAACGCAACAAAGTTTCACAGAAGGATATGGTCATACGCTCACTAATGTAGACGCGTTGTCTGAACTGTCAAATCTGAGGACACTTTATTTGTGTTATTCTGCTGAATGCGATATGAGTGCTATATCAGATCTGCACGGTCTGCAAGAATTACATTTGACCGGGGATGGCAGCAAGCCGGAAGCTTTGCCGGATCTGACATCTTTGGTAAATCTGACAGAACTTAGCCTGATTGAAATCGGCGGCTTGGATTCGGGAATCAATGCCGATTATCTGGCCACATTGCCTGCAAGCCTGACGAAACTGGATTTAAACTCTAGCTGTATTGCCGATATGAATGCCCTCTCCGGTCTGACAAACCTGACGGAGCTCAATTTGAGCAAATGTAGAGATATATATGAATGGGAGAGAGATGGCAATACATTTGCAAACAGTAAAGAACTTGATGACGTAAGTGCGCTCTCTGGTCTGACAAATCTGACAAAACTGGATTTAAGTTTATGCGGAAGAATCGATATGAGCCCGCTTTCCGGTCTGACGAACCTGACGGAACTGAATTTAAGCTACTGCCAGGCTGTGGATTTAAGTCCGTTGTCCGGGCTG
>JAAWLQ010000399.1 GCA_022797995.1 Lachnospiraceae bacterium | reverse complement strand
TGATACATTTCCTCATCGCAGGGCGCACAGCAGACGGTCAGGCTTGCTATCCCATTCTCCCCGCACCATGCCTGAACAGCCTGCGCCAGCTTCCGGGCCGTGCCCTTCCCGCGGAACACCGGCTCGATATAGAAATCCTCGAACACGCCCGTATCGGAACAGGCAAATGTGGAGAAGCATTTCGCCACGCTGCACATTCCCACGGAACGATAACCTCGCTTTGCCACAAAGAATGTAATCTTTCCCTCCCGGATGGCCTGGGCCAGCTGCTTTTGCTTTTCCTCCGTCAATACCTCTTCTCCGATTTCTCTTAAAAATCCGTTTTCCAGCTTTTTCAGCTGCCAGTCCTCCGGGTCGGCAAGGACTTCGATGGTGATGGGAACATCTTCTTTCGGAGGCAGAAGCATCAGCGATTCGCCCCACTCATCCACACCGTTTTCCAGAAAGCCCACTCGTTCCCAGAAATGGCGCCGCCTGTGGTCTCCGCCATAGTTCAGCTCCGCATAGAGGGCGCCGTTTTCCTCCGCCCAATTCAGAAGCACTCCGGCACATTCCCTGCCGATTCCATTCCCTCGTAATTCCGGATAGACGCAGAATTCCAGGATAAAGCACTTGCCGTCCTCCTCCGTGTAGATTACAGGCATGGCAAAGCCAATGTCCTGTCCGTCACGGCGGAAAATCAGATAATAACACCGATTCTGCGGCCTGTCATGAATCTTCTGCATCTGTTCCCGGTACTCTTCGCCCAGAAAATATGCTCTGTCCTCGTCCTCCGGGTCCGGGAAAATATCCCGTATAAAATAACTGTGAAGCTGCTTCCAGAAGGCGGCCGCATCAGGTTCTGTAATTACTTCGCGGATCGTAATTGGAGCGCTCATTTCCATTCCTCCCAGTGTCGATTACAGGTTTGCTGTCAGGGCAGTGACCTCGTTGTAATCTACTGCAAATTTCATTGATGCACAATGTAAATAGATATGCCTTAGTTTTGCACCCCCAGCGCCCTCAGCTCCTCCACCGCCTGCTCTCTGGTCTGAAAACAGATGCCGTGCAGTCCCAGCGCTTCGGCCGCTTCCACATTTGCCTTTGTATCGTCAATAAATACACTTTCCTCCGGTTTTAATGAATATCGGTCCAGCAGACGCCTGTAAATTTCCGGATCCGGCTTTACCACCTTTTCCTGATAAGACAGAATGCCTCCGTCCGTGTAGGGCAGAAAATCCAGCGCATCCCGACACTCCATATAAGTCTTGTATGCAAAATTCGACAGATAATACACCTTGCAGCCTCCTGCTTTCAGCTCCTGAATCCACGGAATGGCATAGTCCCGCTTTGTCACTATACCATGGACATTGTCATAAGCCCTGCGGATTTCCGCTTCGATCTCCGGGTCCATTTTGACAAACTCCTGCAGCAGCTTCTCCACATCCCACACACCCCGGTCAACCTCATTCCAGAGGGGTGTCAGAACAGACGCCCGGGCAATGCGCGCCACCATTTCCTTATCAAAGCCTTTGTCCTCCAGAAATCCCTTCCAGCGAAAATCTGTCAATACATTTCCGATGTCAAATATCACATTATGAATCATTTTCTCTGTCCTCTCTCATCACATTACAAATCATTTTCCTCATCTTCTCTCATAATCCGGAGCAGCTTCCCAGCCGCCGCGGAAAGTGGGGTCCTGCGGCCTGTCACCACGCAGAATTCCCTTTTGGGTATCATTTTATTAAAGCGAAGCTCAAAAAGCAGTCCTGATTCCAGTGCCTCTTCCGCAAAATCTCTGACCACACAGCCGATCCCCAGATTCCGCAGAGCAAACTGTACAATCATATCGCTGGTGGACAGTTCAAATTCCGGCTGCAATACGATACCATTCCCTGATAAAAAGGCGGTCATATGACTTCGCGTACTGGTATTCCCCTCCAGAAAAATCATGGGCAGCTTCTCAAGCTCCTGCAGGTCCAGCATTTTATTCTTATAAGAGATAAACCGCCTGCCCGCCACGAAGATGTCTTCTATCTCTCTCACAGGCACGCCCTGAATATCTGCCCCCTGATCAAAGGGAGTGCTTACCACCCCAAAATCAATCTTGCCCGCCCGCAGAAGTCTCAGTGTCTCCGGTGTGGGCGCGTTGGCCACGATCACCTTGATTCCCGGGAAACGCTCATGAAATCTCTCCAGAAAAGGCAGCAGATAGAAGCGCAGCGTCATGTCGCTGGCTCCGATGTGCACCTCCCCCAGCTCCAGATTCAGCATGGCGGTCACTTTTTCCACCCCCTGCTCAATCTGCTCATATCCTTTTTCCACATAAGAATACAGGAGCTGTCCCTCCGCGGTCAGCCTGACACCTCTGGCTTCCCGCTGAAATAAAGACACCCCCAGATTCCGCTCAAGCGCCTTCAGCGCCTGACTTACCGCCGGCTGGGACAAGGACAGCACACCGGCGGCCCCTGTCACACTTCCCAGCTTCGCGGTATAATAAAACACTTTAAAATATTCCAGATTTCCGACCATACGAGTTCCAATCCTATAGAGTTTCATTTGCAGTAAACTACAATGGAATCACTGCCAGCTATATATGCTCACCAGGTTTGTTGACTCCGGCGGTCCTGCGTATACAATCCTGCAGACTCACAATCGTTTCAATCCTTCAGCGCCGATTTCCTGTAGATGATGTCATCCCGACCGGGGCCGTTGCTGACCATGGTAATGGGATATTCGATCTGACTTTCAATAAACTCGATATAATTCCGGCAGTTTTCCGGCAAATCCTCGTATTTTTTGATACCCCGGATATCACATTTCCATCCGGGCATACTCTTCAACACCGGCTTTGCCTTCTCCAGCCTGCAGGTCACCGGGAAGTCGGTGGTGACTTCGCCGTCGATTTCATAGCCCACACATACCGGAATCTCGTCCAGATAGCCCAGCACATCCAGAACGGTAAACGCCACATCCGTGGCTCCCTGCAGGCGGCAGCCGTATTTCGAAGCCACACAGTCAAACCAGCCCACTCGCCTGGGCCGTCCGGTAGTGGCGCCGTACTCTCCCCCGTCTCCGCCCCGGCGGCGCAGCTCCTCCGCCGCATCTCCGAAAAGCTCGGAGACAAAGGCGCCTGCTCCCACTGCGGAAGAATAGGCCTTACAGACTGTCACAATCTCCTTGATCTCATAGGGAGGCAGCCCCGCACCTATGGCACCGAAAGCCGCAAGCGTGGAAGAGGATGTCACCATGGGATAAATGCCGTGATCCGGATCCTTCAGGGTCCCCAGCTGTCCTTCCAGAAGCACCGTCTGTCCCTCCTTCAGCGCTTTGGCCAGGAATGCGGACACATTGCATACATATGGCTCCACCATATCCCTGTACTCATGCAGTGTGGCCAGCAGCTCTTTCGGGTCGATCAGAGGTTTATGATACAGATGCTCCAACAGCACATTCTTCGTCTCACAGATACGCACAGTCTTCTCTTTCAACAGCTCCTCATCAAAAAGCTCGCTGACCTGAAAACCGATCTTGGCATATTTGTCAGAATAGAACGGAGCAATCCCTGACTTTGTGGAACCAAATGACTTCCCGCCAAGTCTCTCCTCCTCGTACTGATCAAACAGGATATGATAAGGCATGACAATCTGGGCCCGGTCCGACACCATAAGCTTCGGCGCAGGCACATTTCTGTCCACAATGGACTGAATCTCTGCAAACAGCAATGGAATGTTCAACGCCACCCCGTTGCCGATGATATTCGTAATGTGCTCATAAAACACGCCTGAAGGAAGTGTATGCAGCGCAAATTTACCATAGCTGTTTACAATGGTATGTCCTGCGTTGGCACCTCCCTGAAATCTTACAACAATATCTGCTTCCTGTGCCATCATATCGGTGATTTTTCCCTTACCCTCGTCACCCCAGTTGGCCCCTACAATTGCTTTAACCATATTTCCTCCATTCCTCTGCCAGCCTGCGACAGATCTTTCCTTTATTTATACTGCTTAACAGTTAAAATTTCCGAGTAACCTGACTACATAA
>JAAWLQ010000398.1 GCA_022797995.1 Lachnospiraceae bacterium | reverse complement strand
CCTCTGTTGATAAAGGCATGATTCGTAAAAAAGAACAGAACTACTTCCCAAAGCCAGCCTATAAAGGCCAGTGAGAAGAATAGAAGCACATAATAATCAAATCTGCGAAAGGTATTTTTACCCGGAATCTTTTTTTCATTCATATCCGGAGTATAGCCGACTTTTCCATTTTTATACTTTGATATGCCATGTGGTCGTAACTTTAAAAAGGTCTGCCTCTACTTCCAGTGCCAGTTCTCCGCCCTGGAGCTCGGTAAAGCTCTTCGCTATGGCAAGCCCAAGTCCGCTTCCCTCGGTATTTCTGGAAGCGTCTCCTCTCACAAAGCGCTCCGTCAGCTCGGAGGTGTCCACTGTAATCTCCTGGGCGGAGATATTTTTCAGTGTGATAACCACCATGTCGTCTATCCGGAAACCATTTACATAAACCCTGGTCCCCGCAAGAGCATATTTTGCAATGTTGCCAAACAGGTTCTCATAAATCCGATAGGTTTTCTGATTATCCAAGGGCAGAATAATCTTCTCCTCCGTGAGATTCATCCTCACATCCAGACCCGATTCCGTGATTTTATCCGACATTTCAAAAGCGACCTGCTTCACAAGGTTCATAATGTCCACGTCCATAATGTTCAGTGTGATATTCTGGGAGCTGGCCTTGCTGAACTCGAACAAATCCTCAATCAGACTTTTCAGCCGCAGGGATTTCCTCTCAAGTATGGCCAGATATTCCTTTCGCTGAGCCTCTGTGATATCCTCCTTCAGAAGATTGACATAAGTGATAATTGCGGTGAGGGGAGTCTTCAGATCATGAGACATATTCGTAACCAGCTCCACTTTCATCCGCTGACTTCTGACCTCCACATCCACGGCTTTCTGCAAGCCTTCCTGAATCTTGAAAACCTGTTCCCGGAAAGGTTCAAACACACCCAGATCTTCATTGATGGTCACATTCAGATTGCCCTCCGCAATCTCATCCACCGCTCTGAGCAGAATTCCGTATCGCTTCTGCAGATCGCTGATATATTTGCGCAGAACCAGATACAGCAGCATGGAATATACCAGAGTAATGGCAAATCCGCCGTACCACAGACAGCTGATGAGAAACAGCACAATACCGTTCAACAGCAGCAGTTTGATCAGGGCTCTGTTGGCATTTCTGGTCAGGTCCATATGAGATATGGAACTGTAGATTCCCAGTGTTTTTCTTTTCATGTACGGGAAAAAACGGTAAATCAGACTTCTCTGCTTTATATACTCTCTCAATCCCAGCTCCTTCACCGCTCTGGCGCATACGCCAATGTACCAGCAGCTGAAGAAAAATAACATCAGTACCGACAGATTTATGACCACCACAAGCAAACCCGCAACTTTAGGAGGAACCGCCAGATATTCCCTGAACGCCCCCCCTGCCTGACCGCTGGCCACATAGCTGATCAGAGCGATAAGCGGTGAGATACAGAGGAAAATGGTAAAACCAATACAGAAGAGCAGTTCAAAGGAAAGGGAACACAGTTTTACATTTTTCCAGGGCTTTGTGCGATATGGCATGGGAAGCAGCAGGCCCAGCAGGGCTGTAAACAGCATGAACAAAAGGAGTATACCGGGCACTCCGGCCATATAATAGGCTTCCACATAATCATTATAATAAGCTGTGTAATAACGGATATCAAATGTATAATTCTCATCGGAGGAAGTAAATGTCCCCACATGACTTCCTGCCATGGACTCCCATGCTTCTCTGGAAACCCCAAAGGTAACCGTACAGTCTGCCGGCGGTCTGACCTTCACATATTTGCTGAATAAAACGGCATTGTCTGTCACTCCCGGCAGCGCGCCTTCACGAATTGCCTCGTTTGCGTATTTTCGAATATAATTTTCATTTTTTCCACATATGTTATCGCCCACACTCACGTTGCCGAGACTGTCAAAGGAAAAAGTAATCTGAAAATATTGTGCATCGGCACCTCGATTTCGATCCTCCATAGACATGTTGGTCACATATTTTCCCGTGATGTGATCCTCTATGAGGTAGTCATAGCTGCTGTTGAGCATTCGAAAGCCGGTTTCCAGATCTGTGAAATAATCTTCCATCTTATCTATGGAATGATCCAGTCCGGAATATTCGTCCCTGCTCAGATTATAGGACGAACCGCTTCCGGCTGCATATTTTTCCCGCCAGTTGCTTTCCACGCTGCCTTCGGCAATATATACATTCAGCAGATTTTCATCCAGAAGTCCCTGTTCCACGGCATCCTGAAGCCAGGAATGATCTCCCACGCTCTGGGAAGCGGTCTCCGAAGCATTCTCAGATTCCATGGCCAGATCTAACAGGACACCATATTCCTTCCTTTGCCTTTCATCCAGAAGCCATTGATATTCTTCGGCGGTTTCCAGATAAATGTCCGTATAATCCAAAGTCTCTTCGTGCTGTGCATTATACAAATCCCGATAAAGCAGATAGCTGCTCTGATAGAGCCACGCGATATTGGCTGTAGTCTCCAGAGGGCTTGCCTCACATTCCTTCGCCCTGGAGCGGAACATACCATAAAAACAGCTGAAAATCAAAGCGACCACAAGACTTACAATGATGCCCTGAAAAAGCCAGGGGCTGCTCTGGTATATACTGCGAAACGGCTTCTTCCCCTTTCTGCTTCCCGGCTCATCATTTTGTGATGGCAGCTCTTTTTGCCCCTCTGCCTGCCTGTTCTCCCATTTAAAATCCATATATTCCCCATGCCTTTCCGCAATCTGCATATTCCGGTTCTCCGGCACACTGTTCTCCATCACTGCCTGTCTATCTTATATCCCACTCCCCACACTACCTTCAGATACTTTGGATTTTTGGGATCAATTTCAATTTTTTCTCTGATATTGCGCACATGTACCATTATGGTATCCGTATTTACCGCCTTCTCGTTCCAGATACGCTCGTAAATTTCATCTGCGGAGAATACCCTGCCCGGATTTTTGATCAGAAGCTGCACAATTTTGAACTCCATGGGAGTCAGCTTCACCGGTTCTCCGTCCACGCTGACTTCCACGGTATCTTCATTCAGCTCCAGTCCGCCGATGGTGTAAATATGGTCCTGATTGCCCTCCTCCTTTACCGAGAGATATTTGGAATATCTGCGCAGCTGGGAATTGACCCTGGCCAACAGCTCCAGGGGAGTAAAGGGTTTCGTCACATAATCGTCCGCTCCCATGTTCAATCCCATAATCTTATCCACTTCCTCGGACTTGGCAGACAGCATGATCACAGGAAATTCATAGTCTTTTGACCTGAGCTTCATCAGCATTGTGACGCCGTCCATCACAGGCATCATAATGTCCACTATGGCCAGATGAATCTCTTCCTGCTCGATTATTTTCAGTCCCTCGGCTCCGTTTGCCGCCTGAAATACTTCATATCCCTGATTCCGAAGGTAGATTTCTATGCCCTCCCTTATCTCCTTGTCGTCTTCCACCACCAGAACATGGTATTTCTGCTCCATACATTGCCCTCCATTCCGCTTTTTCTGTGTTGTCTTCTGTGCAATAACACCATTATAATAATGAACGGCTTTCATGGCAACAGATTTCGTGTTGTATTCAGTATATGTGAGAAAAATAAATGAAAGCTTTAGAGTTTTCTCAAGAAAATCTTAAGATATATATAAAATATCAGAAAGAAAAAGACGGCTGCCCTCAAGCAGCCGCCTTCTTTGTATCATATTAATTGTTGATCAGCTTGTCATCCTCATTATTCCAGCTGTAAAGCTTTCTGATCTCCTCGCCAACCTTCTCCGAAGGATGCTCGGAGGCCAGCTTTCTCATGGCCTTGAAATGTACCTGCTTTCCTGCAGGAGACATGTCAAGCAGGAATTCCTTCGCAAAGGTGCCGTCCTGGATATCGCTGAGAATTTTCTTCATTGTCTTCTTAGTCTCTTCGGTAATCAGCTTCGGTCCGGTAATGTAATCGCCGTACTCCGCGGTATTGGAAATGGAATATCTCATGCCCGCAAAACCGCTCTGATAGATCAGATCCACAATCAGCTTCATCTCATGGATACA